>DATBBD010000043.1:0-7591 GCA_036271175.1 Polyangiaceae bacterium
AGTCGCGGCGCGACGGATCGCGGAGCTCGCCTCGTTGTTCGAGCGCGGCGACGTGTTGGTGCTCACCGGGGCGGGAGTGAGCACGCGGTCCGGCATTCCGGACTACCGCGGCCCGGGAACGCGTGAGCGGGCGCGGAACCCCGTGCAATATCGCGAATTTCGTCGCAGCGTCGACGCGCGCCGGCGCTATTGGGCGCGAAGCTTCGTCGGGTTCCCGAAGCTCCGCAGCGCAAGGCCGAACGCGGCGCATCGTGTGCTGTCTCGCTTGGCGGACCGAGGGCGGGTCAGCGGACTCGTCACGCAGAACGTCGACGGCTTGCATGCGCGCGCCGAACACCCCGATCACGTCGAGCTACACGGGGCGATTCGCGAGGTCATCTGTCTCGATTGCGCTGCCGTCGCGTCGCGCGACTGGTTGCAAGGGGAGCTCGCGTCGAAGAACGGGTCCGCGGTTCTCGAGCGCGTGAGCGCCGCGCCCGACGGCGACGCGGACGTCGAAGGCGCTCTGCTCCGCGACTTCGTGCTCGTCGATTGTGCTGCCTGCGGCGGCACCTTGAAGCCGCACGTCGTCTTCTTCGGCGAGTCGGTCCCGAAGGAGCGCGTCGAACGCGCTTACGGCATGCTCGGAGCGGCGCGATCGCTCGTCGTGCTCGGCTCGTCGCTCGCCGTGTACTCGGGGTTTCGCTTCGTGCGCGCGGCGACCGCACGAGGCATCCCGGTGGCCATCATATCCATCGGCCCCACGCGCGGCGACGAGCTCGCCACGTTGAAGCTCGACCAAGACGTGAGCGACGTGCTCAACGGCGTGTCGATCGCGCTCGGCGACGAGCCGTGGCGCGACGACGAGTGAGGCTCGCAGCGCGACGGAAACGCCGGCGATTGCGACGAGCGCGGCGCTGGGCGCGGCCGTGGTTCCCGAGACGGGCTCAGGTACGGCCGAGCTTGTTCGCGTGGCGCTTGTCTTCCCCGCGCACCATGTACACGACCATCTCGCCGAGGTTCGTGGCGTGGTCGGCCATGCGCTCGAGGTACTTGGCGATCGACTGCAGCTTCTGGGCGACCGCGACGCTCTTCGTGTCTTGGATCATGTAGCCGAGAAGCTCCGGGAAAATCTTCGCGTACGTCGCGTCGACGACGTTGTCGCGGAGGATCACCCGCTCGGCGCGTGCGGCGTCGGCTTGAATGAACGCGTCGAGCGCTTCGTGGAGCATGTCGGACACGACGTCGCCCATCTGCACGAGCGAGACGCGCACGGGCTTCAAGGTTTCCGAGTCGAGCTCGAGCACGCGCTCGCACAGGTTCACCGCGAGATCGCCGACACGCTCGAGGTCGGTGACGATCTTCAGGGTCGTGGTGATGAATCGGAGGTCGGAGGCGACCGGTTGGCGTCGAGCGAGCACCCGCACGCATCGCTCGTCGATGTCCATTTCGAGACGGTCGATCTCCTCGTCGAGGCCGATCGTGGCCTTCGCGAGTTCGATGTCGAGTCGCTCGAACGCCGAGAGCGCGCCCGACGTCATCTGCTCGACGCGTGCTCCCATGAGGAGCACGGCATCGCGGAGCTGCTGGAGCTCTTGTTCGTATTCTCGATCCGTGTGACGCATCGCTGCTCGCGGGTCCGTCATCCGAACCGCCCCGTAATATAGTCTTCGGTCCGTCGCTCTTTGGGGCGCGTGAAAATGACGTCGGTCAAATCATACTCCACGAGCAGGCCCATGTAGAAAAAAGCCGTAAAATCGGCCACTCGAGCGGCTTGCTGCATGTTGTGAGTCACGATGACGATCGTGTAGGACTCGCGGAGCTCGTGAATCAGTTCCTCGACGTGCGCGGTCGCGACGGGGTCCAGCGCCGAACACGGCTCGTCCATGAGCACGACTTCGGGCTCGAGAGCGAGCGTGCGCGCGATGCAAAGACGTTGCTGCTGACCGCCGGAAAGGCTCGTGCCAGCGCGCGAGAGGACGTCTTTGACTTCGTCCCAGAGCGCGACGTGCCGGAGCGCGCGCTCGACCAACGCATCGGGATTCTTGATGCGCAAGCCGTTCAACCGCAGACCGGCGAGCACATTGTCGCGAATCGACATGGTCGGAAACGGGTTCGGCTTCTGAAACACCATGCCGACGCGCCGGCGCACCCGCACCGGATCGACGTCCTCGCGGTTGATGTCGAGCCCGTCGAGGAGCACGCGACCCGCGGCGCGGGCCCCGGGAGTGACCTCGTGCATCCGATTCAAGCAGCGAATGAACGTCGACTTGCCGCAGCCGGACGGGCCGATGATCGCCGTCACTTTGTGGGACTGAATCGGTAAGGTGATGCCCTTCAGGACCTCCGCATCGCCGTAGCTCGCGCGCAGCTCTTCGACGCGGATCTTGATGCCTTCGTCCTTCGTCGTCGCGGTGCGGCGCGCGGCGCGTGTCTCTCCGGCGACCCGCGTGGCGGGCGCGTCCTCGGAACTGGAGGCGCCGAGCAACGGTGGCGACATCGAGACATCGACTTTGGCGGTCATTTTCCTCTCACCGGGTTTCTGACGAGAACCTTCGCCGTCACGTTGAGCAGGAGCACGAGCGCCACGAGCACGAACGCCGCGGCCCACGCCTGGCGGTGCCAGTCTTCGAACGGCGAGACGGCGTAAGTGTAGATCTGGACCGGCAGAGATGCGATCGGCTGATCGATGCCCTGCGACCAAAAACGGTTGTTGAACGCCGTGAAGAGGAGCGGCGCACTTTCGCCGCCGACGCGGGCAATCGCCAGCATCACACCCGTGATGATCCCCGGCGCAGCGGTCCGGAGCACGATCCACAGCGTGGCGCGCCATTTCGACACGCCGAGCCCGAGCGCGGCCTCGCGCAGCGTGCCCGGCACCAGGCGCAGGAGCTCTTCGGTGGTGCGCGTCACGGTGGGAAGCATGATGACGGCCAGCGCGATGCTGCCCGCGATGGCGCTGAACCGACCCATCGGCAGGACGACCACGGCGTAGGCGAAGATACCGACGGTAATGGAAGGAATGCCCGACATGACGTCGGCCGAGAAACGAACTACGGTAGAAAAGCGCGAGCCGGGGAATTCCGCCAGAAACACTCCGGCAAGCACGCCGATCGGAATGCCGATGAGACACGCCATGCCGACGAGCACCAGGGTGCCGCTCAGCGCGTTTCCCATTCCGCCGCCGGTCTCGCCGACCGGCTTCGGCAACGACGTGAAGAAGTCGAGGTCGACTCCGCCGATGCCGCGGTACGTGACGTAATAGAGCACGCTCGCGAGGGGGACGAGGGCGAGGACGACCGCGCCCCCGCACAGCCATCGAAAGATGGCGTCGGTGATCTTGCGGCGCCGATAGCCGGCATCGCCGTTCGTCCCTGGCTCGCCGATCATCGGGCTCCCGTGGGGCGCGCGACGCGCCAGACCAGAAGGCGCGCGATGACGTTCAAGAGAAGCGTGACGAAGAACAACAAGAGGCCGATCTCGGCGAGCGCCGAAAGGTACAGATCGCCCGTCGCTTCCGTGAACTCGTTCGCGATGACGCTCGCCATCGTGTACGACGGCGCGAAGAGCGACGCGCTGATCTCGGAGCGGTTGCCGATGATCATGGTGACCGCCATCGTCTCGCCGAGCGCGCGCCCGAGCCCGAGGATCACCGCGCCGAGGAGCCCGGTTCGAGCGAACGGCAATACCACGTCGCGCAGCGCTTCCCAGCGCGTCGCACCGAGCCCCATCGCCCCTTCGCGGAGCACGTCGGGCACGGCGCGCAAGACTTCACGGCTCACCGAAGCGATGGTCGGCAAGATCATGATGGCGAGGACGGTCGCGCCGGCGAGCATGCCGTAACCCTGGTACGGCCCTTGGAAGAACGGCAGAAAGCCGAGCGTCGCCGCGAGGAAGGGCTCGACGTGATCGCGCATGAACGGCGCCAGCGCGAAGATCCCCCAGAGGCCGTAAACGACGCTCGGCACCGCAGCGAGCAGCTCGATCAAGAAGCCGAGCGGTGCGCGCAGCTTCACGGGAGCGAGCTCGGTGAGCGCGATGGCCACGCCGAACGCGACCGGCACGGCGATCACGAGCGCGAGCAGCGACGAGACGACCGTGCCGAAGATGAAGGGCAACGCGCCGTACGAATCACGAACGGGATCCCAATCCGTTCCGACGATGAACCCGAGCCCGAAGTGCGCGAGGCTCTTTCCCGACGCGCGCCACATCTGGACCGCCATCGCGCCGAGCACGACGATGACCGTCGCGGCAAAAAGGCTCGTCAGCGCGCGAAATACCAAGTCGCCCGGGTTCACTTCGCGACCCAGGCGACGGAGGATCCGCGGTTGTCGGCGGATGAGCGAAAGATCCGAGGTAGGGCCCATTCAGGCTCAAGTCTCTGAGAGGAGAGGTTTGCCCCCGGAGCTGAGCGTCTTCAACTTGGCTTCGACCTTCGCGACGACCGCGGCCGGAAGCGGCGCGTAGTGGAGCGGCTCCGACAGTTTCTGGCCGTCGTGGATGGCCCACCAGACGAAGTTTGCGAGCGCCTTGCCCTTGGTCGCGTCGGGCGCGTCCTGATAGACGAGGAGGTACGTGAACGACGAGATCGGGTAAACGGCGTCGCCCGTCGCGTTCGTGATCGACACCGTGAGCGTGTCCGGCATCTCGACGCCGGACGCGGCGGCAGTGACGGCCGCGATGTCCGGCTTGACGAACTTGCCGCTCGCGTTCTTAAGCGCTGCGGTGGCGAGCGAGTTGGTGATCGCATACGCGAGCTCCACGTAGCCAATGCCGCCCGGAGTCCGCTTCACTTGCTCGGTGACGCCTTCGTTGCCCTTGGCGCCGAGACCGACCGGCCACTTGATGCTCTTGCCGACGCCGACCTTGTCTTTCCAGTCGGGGCTCACCTTGGCGAGGTAGTCGGTGAACACCGCGGTCGTGCCGCTGCCGTCGCTCCGGTACGCGACGACGATCGGCGTCGCGGGGAGCTTCGCGCCGGGGTTCGTCTCGGCGATCTTCTTGTCGTTCCACTTGGTGATGGTGCCCTGGTAGATGCCGACCAGCGCGTCGGGGGCGAGCTGGAGCTCGGTCACGCCGGGCAAGTTGAACACCACCGCGACGGCACCGATGGTGGTCGGGATGTGGAGCAGCTTCGCGGGCGCCTTCGCCTCTTCGTCCGCATTCATCGGCGCGTCGGTCGCGCCGAAGTCGACCGTCTTCGCCGTGATCTGCCGGATGCCGCCGCCCGAACCGATCGACTGGTAGTTGATCATGATGTCCGGGTGCAGCGTGTTGTACTCGCTCATCCACTTCGAATAGAGCGGGTACGGGAACGTCGCGCCGGCGCCGTTCAGGCTGACCGGCCCGGGCTTCGCGGGAGCGGGCGCGGCGGCGCCACTCTGATCTCCAGAGGGGGGCGCTTTGTCGCCGCCCCCCTGGCATCCGACGAGTGAAAAAGCGACCAGCCCCAAGGCCCACGAGATCAAACGAATCGGCGTCATCGGCGCCTGTGTAACAACTCGGGCCACGCGCTGCGCGGCGTGGTCGCAACACCATTGTTACAGTTTGATGACGAAACGAGGGCGCTCCAGCGAAGCCCCGGGTTTTAGGCGGCCGGGGGTGCGTTCGTCATACGCGGAGGCAGTTGCTCGACGGGGTCGGCTCGCCCGAGGGTGATCCGGAAGCGCGTGCCACTCTGGGGCTCACTCTCCACCTCGATGTGCCCTCCCATCGCCTCGACGAGGTGCTTCACGATCGAGAGCCCGAGCCCGGTGCCCCCGAGCTGTCGCGAGCGCCCTGGGTCGACGCGGTAGAACCGCTCGAAGATCCGCGGCAGATGTTGCTTCTCGATGCCCGGCCCGTCGTCTTCGACGAAAATGCGGACGATGCCGGCCTCGGCGTCTTCGGAGTGCACCGAGACGGTGCTTCCCGGCCCGCAATACTTCACGGCGTTGTCGATGAGGTTCGTGAGCACGTGCTCGAGCCCGCGGCGATCGGCGAGTACGGTGTGCGAGAGATCGCCGGCACCGAGGAGCCGGATGCCCTTTTTGCTGGCGCGTTCTCGAAACAGGTCGAGCACCGCGCCGGACAACTCGTCAGCGTCGAGGGGTTCGAGTCGAACCTCGAAGTCTTGCGATTCGATGCGCGACAGATCGAGCAAATCGTCGACCAGGTTCTTCAAGCGCGTCGCGTTCCGGGAAATGAGCGCGACGAAGTCCTTCGCGGCCGGCGGGTCGCGGGTGATCGCGGTGTCCAGCGTCTCGGCAGCGGAGAGAATCGCAGCCACCGGCGTCCGCAGTTCGTGCGAGGCGTTCGCGACGAAGTCTTTGCGCAGCGTCTCGAGACGCCTGAGATGCGTAACGTCGACGAACACCGCGAGGAGGCCGCCTTCTTCGCCGGGAATGCGCACGACTTGAACGAACAAGCGGCGCGGCTTGAGCCCGCCGATTTCGATTTCGCCCGACGCCGGCTCGTCCACCTCTTCGACTTCGTCCAGCAAATGCACGAGCTCGGCGTGCCGGATGATTTCGAGCGGCGACTTCCCCTCGACGTCGGCGCCGAGGAGTAGCATTTCGCGCAGCGCCGGGTTGACGAGCGCGACGCGGCGCCCGCGGTCGAGCAAGAGAAGCCCTTCGCGCATTCCACTCAAGATGCCGCGCATGCGATCGCGCTCACGACGGAAGTCGCCGAGGGCCGTCGAGTAGCTCCGCGCGAGCTGGTCGAGCGCCGCGCCGAGCTCGCCGAATTCGTCCTCGCCGTGGACGACGCCGATCGACTCGACGTCACCGTCGGCCATTTTCCGGGCCGCGGCGGCGAGCGCCCGCGCCGTGCGCGACGCGATGCCGGCGCCGACCGACGACAGGACGAACGCGACGAAGATCGCGACGACCGCGACGGACGCGACGCTGCGATTCAAGAGCGCGAGGACCGACTCCCGATCGGCCGCCGTGAGATTCAGGCGATCGACGACGTCGGCGTGAACTCGACCGTACGCGAGCGCGAGAAGCGGGACGAGAATGGTGGTCGAGATCGCGAAGAGCTTGGCGCGAAAGTCGAGCTTCACGGGGGGGGTTCCGGCGGGGCAGCCACGAATCGGTATCCTACGCCGCGTACGGTCTCGATGTAATCGCGCGCTCCGGCGAGCTTTTCGCGAAGCCTTTTTACGTGTGTATCGACGGTGCGCGTCGTGATGTCCGCACTGATGCCCCACACGTCGTCGAGCAACGTGGCGCGGCTCTGAACGCGGTCGCGCCGGTCGTAGAGCGTGACCAGCAGCTTGAACTCGAGGGCCGTCAGCTCCACCTCTTCGCGCTCCACCCATACGCGGTGCGCGGCGCGGTCGAGCGCCAGGCACCCGAACTCGACGCGCCCCTCGGGCTCGTCGCCGCGCTCTTCACCGCCGCGCCGCAGCACGGCCTGGATGCGGAGCAGGAGCTCACGCACGCTGAACGGTTTGACGACGTAGTCGTCGGCGCCGAGCTCGAACCCGACGACGCGGTCGATCTCTTCGCCCTTCGCGGTGAGCATGATGACGGGAATCGTCCGGGTGACGGGATCCGACTTCAGCGTCCGACAGATCTCCGTGCCGGGGATGTCCGGCAACATCAAGTCGAGGAGCACGACGTCCGGA
>DATBBD010000044.1:0-2418 GCA_036271175.1 Polyangiaceae bacterium
CGTCGGATCGACCGTGGGTACCGGCAAAAATAGCTCGGGCGCGTTCTCGTCGCTGAACTCGTACACGTACGTCGGCTTGTTCGCCGCGAGCTGAGCGGCGGCCGCACGGCTCGGGCACGAGAAGACGAAGCTGGTGCCCGCCGCGGTGAGCGCGAGCGCGGGGTCGTTCATGTAGCTCGAGAGCGGGTACGCCGAGATCAGTGTATCGGCGATGCTCGTCGCGACGCCGAAGGTCGCCGCGGCGGCGGTCTCGTAATCCATTTGCGTCGTGAGCTTCATGTTCGACTGGATCAAATAGAGGCCGACGAAGAGCGCCCACTCGTCGTGGTTCGATCCTTCTATGACCGGCACTTGCTCGTACGCGCCGCTCCCGAGTGAGCCGCCGACGCCCGCCGTCGGGACGACCGTGCCGTCGCTCGAAGGGAGCAAGGTTTGTATTTTCAACGCGTCTTGCGCGGCGAGAACATCCGACGCTTTCAAGCCGCGCAGGTAATCGGCGGTACACGGACTCGGGCACTTTGCATTCGTCGCGAAGGTGTCGCCCTGAGTTTGAGCACTGTCCAGCGTCGGCTCGAGCGTGTCGCCGTACGCGCCGCTCTCGACGATGGCCTTCTCGAAGAGCCCGTGCGCGCCCGGCATCACGAGCTGCGAATGCACGCTGAATCCGCCCGCCGACTCGCCGAAAATAGTGACGTTCGTCTTGTCGCCGTTGAAGCTCGCGATGTTGTCCTGCACCCACCCGAGCGCGGCCTGCTGATCGAGCAACCCGAAGTTCGTCGACGCAACGCCCGAGCCGTTGTCGATGGCCTTGTCCGCGAGGAACCCCAGCATGCCGAGGCGATAGTTGATCGTCACGACGACGACGCCTTGCGCGACCAGCTTGGTCGGATCGTAGTCGCTTCCCTCACCGCTCAAGAACGCGCCGCCATGAATCCAGAACATGACCGGATACGGCCCCGTTCCGGTCGGCGCATAGACGTTCAAGAAGAGACAGTCTTCGTTCGACGACCCCGTGCCGAACGGACTCTGGTCCTGAACGCAACCGGCGCCGAACTTCGTCGCGTCGAAGGTCCCCGTCAGCGCTGCGGCCTTCTGCGGTGGTTTCCATCGCAGGTCGCCTACCGGCGGCGCGGCGTACGGGATGCCCTTGAAGCTCCGCATCGTCGCGGTCTTGCTTCCGCTGATGGTGCCCACGTTCGGCACCGTCACGACATCGGGCGTCGACGAGCCGGCATCGGTCCCGGACGGCCCGGCATCGGTCCCGGATGGCTTCCCCGGGTGCGTCGAGTCGTCGCTGCTGCATCCCGCCAAGGCTGCGCCGGCACAGATCACGAGAACCGGGAGCAGAGCCTCCGGGATCCTCCGCGTCACGCGAACACCGTCGGAGCCGAACCTCGTGCGATTCACCTTGAACATCCCTCGCCCTCCAAGAAAGTGAGACTCGTTTGCCACGCCCGATCAGCGGGCGCGCGAAGTCTAAAGGAACGAGAGCCGTTTGCGGTACGGCTTTGTGGGTACCCTTCGGCGCCAAGTGAGCAAGCCGCGCTTTTTCGGCTCCGTGGAGCACGAGTCTTTGCCGCAGCTGACGAGGTTGTTGAACGCCGCGTTGCTCTGACCGCGCCGCTCGCGCCGACGACGCCCCGTCTTTTGCTACCGTGCCGGCATGATCCACGGCGCCCATGTCATCGTCTACAGCACGGACGCAGAGGCGGACCGCGCGTTTTTTCGCGACGTGCTCGGCTATCCGTACGCCGACGCGGGACACGGCTGGCTCATCTTCGCGCTTCCCCCCGCCGAAGTCGCGGTGCATCCCGCAAGCGCGAACGGCGCCCACGAGCTCTACTTCATGTGCGACGACGTCCGCGCGTTCGTCGCCGACATGGAAACGAAGAACATCGCATGCTCGATGCTCGACGAGCAGCGCTGGGGTTCGATCACGCGCATCACGTTGCCGGGCGGCGGCCAGATCGGGGTCTATCAGCCCAAGCATCCCTCGCCGTTGAAACGCACGACGGGCGGGTAGCGCGCGGCGCTTTCGTCGACCGCCGAACGCGGGGCACTTGCGTGCGCGGCCCGAAAGGCGTGACTGTAGTCCCCATGACGACGAGAGGGCGACCGGCGGAATCGGGAGCACCGGCGTGCGATCGAGGCGCGAAATCCATCGCCGTTTTGGGGACGATGTTCGGCTTGTTTTTGACTCCCTTCGCGGCACGGGCGGCGGCGGGAACCGCTGGCGGCTCGGACGTCTCGCTCTTCACGATCGCGAAGAGCGAAAACAAGAACGAGGTAGAGTACGCGGTGCACGTCGACAAGCAGTGCGCGCCGATCTCCGGCACGCCGGTGTTCGCGTACTGGCGCATGCTCGAGCTCGGGCCGACGAAGGTGGCGCCGATTTTACCGCGCGAAGTGAGCGCCTAT
>DATBBD010000045.1:0-2678 GCA_036271175.1 Polyangiaceae bacterium
GACGAGCGGGCCCGCCAGATCCGGCAGGTGCTGCAAAGTCGTCGTCGCGCCGGCATCGAGTGGTACCGAAACCGGCGCGCCGGCATCGAACCCGCATGTCGTCGTCGCGCCCCCCGTACCGACTCTGCCGCCCGTGCCGCCGACACCGCCCGCGGCGGCGCCCGATGAACCGCCATTTCCGGACGCGCCGCCGGAATCGTGGGCTCCGCCGGTACCACCGGAGCTACCGCCCGAGCCCGTCTGACCACCGGCCTTGCCGCCGCTTCCCCCGCTCGGTCCGCCGCCTCCGCTGCTACTGCAACCGATCACGGCGAGAGCAAGTGAAGCGAAGGCGGCATGACGACGATAGATGTCCATGAAGGTGGTCGACCCTTCATGCGGCGTCGCGGATGCGTCAACGAGTTATTTCGTTCACGACGCCTGGGGCGGGGAGACGCTCGCAGTTGATTTTGGGGCTGAATCGGGTTGCTATCCGCGACCTCGGCGAACGCTTCTGCTCACTCGTCGCTCGAAACCGGCACGACCAGGACGCTCGTGACGGCATGATCGACGATCCGCGCCGCGACGCTCGAGTGACGAGTCGAATCCTTGCGTCTCCTCAGATGCGTTCCGACGACCACGAGGTCCGCTTCCCGCTGCGCAACGACTTCGCGAATGGCGTCGACGGCGCTCGGCCACCTCACGACGACGTTCGCGCCCGAGGCGCCGAGCTCGCGAGCGACTCCCTCGAGCGGTGCGGGTTCTCCGGCGAGGTTCGGTGCTGCGTTGTAAACGAATACCGTCGGAGCGACGACTCCGCGGGCGATCCGGAGGCCCGCGCGGAGCACCGGGTATTCGGGGTCACTCAGGTCGGTCGCTGCGACGACGGTGAAGTTTCCTCGAGTGCGCCGCGCGATCAGGAGTGGGATCCCGGTCTTCCGGACGATGCGCCTGATCAACGCGCCGTTTCGCGTGTGCGGAACGACGATCAGTGAAGCTCCCAGCCGCTGAGCGGTCTCCACGATCGCCGTCGCGATTTCTCGATGAGAGACCACGACGGGGTAAGAAGGAGTGCCTTCGCCGAGGACTTTGCCGCACCAGCGGCGCGTGGTCGAAACCGGTGTTTGCCACTCCTCTTCTTCGAGCTCGCCGTCGCCTGGATGCGCGTCGATCCGTCCGGCGTCGACCGCCGTCCGAAGCAGGACGAGCTCTGCTCCGAGGATGTCGGTCAAAGCACTGGCCCGGCGGAGCGCGGCGTTCGGCTCCGTTCCGATCGGCGCAGTCATCAGCACGATCGGGTGCGCCGGGCGGGCGCCAGCGTTCGGTCTCGAAATGTTCCCTGGACCGTCGTCGTGAGGCTCTGCCGCGGGGGTCACCGTTCGCTCCTCGAATGGCGCCCCATGGGCGCGTCCGCACGCCGTGAGGCGGTTGTGACCAGGGGAACCCACGACGCTTGCCACCTATGCCCGACGTCGCCATTATTCATTGGAGATCAAATCAATTGGCCAATCCTCTCGTTTCGTTCCGGAAGTGGGGCCGGCGTGGGCTACTCTCGACGGCGACATTTCTCGTTATTTTCGCGCTCGCAGGCGTCTCCGAGGCGCGCCGGTGGAGTCTGCCGTCCGCGGCGGGTCACGACGCGGAGGCGGCGCTCGACGTTCGATTGACGCTGTCACCCCGTCTCGATCCACGACAGTGGGAGGTGCACCTCGAGAATGCGTCGTCGTTCCCCGTGCGCTTGCTGGACGATCCCCGACTGCTCTGGTTCGAAGTGACGCGGCCCAACTCCGCGGTGCAAGGTTCTTGCCGGCTTCCTCGCGATCTCTTACCCGCAGTATCCGCCGCGCTGCGCTCGGCCACGCTGCGGCCAGGCGAGTCACTCGCCTTTTCAATCGATCCTCGGTTTTATTGCTTCGGGAAGGAGAGAGAGAATCTGCTCGTCGCGTCGGCCGAGGTGACTGCACATTACGGCTTTCCAGGCGATGCGCGGGGCGTGGCTCGCGGGCACATCGACGCGCCTCCGGTCGCGACCGCGGTCGGCAATGGCGCGGCGGTTCCGTCGCGCGACATCACCGGAGCGCCCGTCACTCTCGACGCAGACGTGACCCGGGAGCTCGAGGGTAACGCAAACCAGCCCACGTCGACCTCGGGGGCGGCGCCGCTCGTGCTCCACATGGTGCGAGGGTCGGACGCGCGTTCGGAACGCTCAGTCGACGCCACCGTGCGGCTGACCAACACGACGCCTCGCCCGATCGCGGTCTACCTGCGACGAGAGCTACTCTCGTTCGACGTGCTCGGCCCCGACGGCAGCTCGACGTGCGCGGAGCCGGGCGATTTTAGACATCCCGCGCGGCTCGGGTACACGCGACTGGCGGCGCATCGGTCGGTGACCTTGACGTCTCGGCTCGTCGAGCTCTGCCCGCGCGGCACGTTCGCGGACGCGGGCGTCTACCTCGTTCGCGCCATGTTCGAGACGGACCACGGTGGCGAAGCGGTGGGGTTACACGCTTTCACGGGCCGGCTCATGACCGAACATCCCGTCATGGTCCGGGTGCGACGCTCTCTCCATCTCCTTCCCAACCACCGGGTGTTGCCAGCGGCGATTCCGGCCCCGACGCCGCCTCCCGTGCATTCGGCGGCGCTGCCTGCGAGGAGAGTGAACTTTCGCCGCGTCCCCTGAGTCCGGTCCTGCATACCTG
>DATBBD010000046.1:0-9846 GCA_036271175.1 Polyangiaceae bacterium
TCGAACTCCGGCTTGAGCTTCTCGCCCGGCGCGTGCGCGCCCGACAGGATCTCACCCCGAAGATGTCGGGCGACCTGATCAGCCAACGTCGATTTGGTTGCCGTGCTCAAAGCGACGTGAACTGTCTGCGGCATTTGTTCAACAATCAATCTATTTGTTGAACAAATGCCAGCGTGAGCTGCCCACGCGAGTGTGGTGCGATGCGTTACTTTGCAGGCGGAGCCGTCAGCTGAGGCGCCTGCATCAGCGCGGGCGGAGCATGGGCCGGCGCGGCGGGTGCGGCGGCAGGTGCAGCAGCCGCAGGTGCCGCTGCCGCGGTGGCAGCCGGCGCCGTATTCGCAGGTCGCTCTTCCTCGATGATGCACCCCGGAACACCCGCGAGCGCGAGCAGGGCGAGCGAAGCGGCAATGAAACGAAGCTTCATGTCGAACGTGACTCCTCGAGCGGATACTGCGCTTTTCAGGTGCTCGCGAACACCCCATTTCGCCCCACTGCATGAGGCGCTCAGCGCGGCCGGCAACGAGCCGTCGAATCGCTTCGAATGGCGTGCGTTCGACGCTCGTTTGCGCACTCGAAAGCACTTCAAAGACGGACCGGCGCCCGCATCGCAACGGTCGTTCCGCCGACGTCGCGAGTCCGCTTATGGGGTCAAAAATAAATGAGAAGTAACGGATATTTCCGCATCGGATTTCATCCGATGCGCGAGGCTGACATGATGCGCTCGTGCCTCGCCTTTTCGTCTACGGCACCTTGCGGCGTGGCGCCGCGAATGCGCGCGAGCTCGGCGGCGCTGTGTGGGAAGCCGACGTGCGCACGGACAACGGCTACGCACTCATTTGGAAGGACGGCTATCCGGCGCTCGTGATCGCGGCGCAGGGCGCGGTCACTGGCGAGGTGTATCGAACTTCGTCCGACCACCTGACGCGGCTCGACGCGTTCGAAGGCGTGCCCGAGCTCTACCGTCGAGGCGTGGTGTTGCTCGCGGACGGCTCGGTCGCCGAGGCGTACTTCGCGGTCGTCGAGGACGGGACCGCGCACGAGCGCCTCGCGAGCGGCGATTACTTCGACCAGCCAGGCTCCGCGCCGCATAGATAACCGCCGCGATTGCCGGCGCATCGACGGCTGCGCGCCGCGCGAGCGAGAAGAGGCGCAGGCGGCCTGAAAATCCGGTCTTCGTTTTGTTGGGGGCACGCTCGGCGTCGCGGGCGTCGAGGTCAAGGCCGCTGATTGTTGGGCCCATCGGCGATGATTTGGCATTCGTAGCGCATGGGTTCGAAGAAGAGGGCGGCGTGGCTCGCTGCCGGGCTGTCGTGTGGGGCGCTCGCGGCGTGCAGCGGCGGCGCGCATCTAAGCGACGAGGGGCACGCGCTCTCCAAGGTGAAGGTCGAAAACGGGGGCGTCGCGGTGCCGGCGCCCTGGACGAATCAGCCGGTTCCGCTCGAAGACGGCCCGAAGCTCGCGGCCAGCGCCATGGTCACGCCGATCGTCGCCGCGCCGGAACGGAACGCGCCGGTCATCGGGTACTTGCGCCTCGGCGCCAAGGTCGCGCGCTCGGCCGAGCCCGTCGCGCGCGGCGATTGCAACGAAGGCTGGTACGCGGTGCGCCCCATCGGCTTCGTGTGCGTCGGCCCCGAGGCTACGGTGAAGCTCGATAGCCCGCTCGTGCGCGCCATGGCGGTCGAGCCGAACCGCGACAAGCCCATGCCGTACACGTACGCGTTCGTCCGCGCGATCGCGCCGAATTACCTGCGCGTGCCGAGCAAGGCCGAGCAGTTCGAGTACGAGATGCGCCTCGAGCGGCACTTACGGAGCTGGTCGAAGCTCGCGAAAAAGTGGGACGCGCTCGACGTCGGCGCGAACGACGTGCCGCTCGACGGCAGCGGCCTCGCCGCAGGCGACATCCCCGAGCACGCCGCGGCGCTCGACATGAATCACCGGTTCGGCGGGGACGGCAACGACGCCGTCCCGTGGTGGCTCCGCGGGGAGCGCCGCATCCCGAACGTGTCCGCGTTCAAGGCGCCGCCTTACGCCGTCATCGCCGACCGTATCAAACGCCACGCCGGCGTCGCGCTCGTCGGCACGTTCGTCGCGGGTCCGGAAGCGCAGGACCGGCGCTTCGCGATCACCACCGACGCGCGGCTCATCCCCGCCGACAAGCTCAAGGCCGACTCCGGATCCCCGTTCCACGGCTACGACATTCGCGCGATCGGCCTCCCGGTCGCCTTCGCGAGCAAAGAAGGCACGAAAGCGTTCACCGTGGACGGCGGGTCGCCCGAGGAGCACGGCGACATCGGTTCGCGAGCGCTCATCCCGCTCACCGGCAAAGTGAAAATGTTCGGCTCCGAGCGCTTGGTCGAGGGCAAGGACGGCCGCTGGGTGAAGAGCGACGAGGTCCGCACGGCCGCGAAGCCCGGCGATCTGCCGTGGTTCGCGAAGGGGAGCACGAAGTGGATCGACGTTTCGATCCTGTCGCAAACCCTGGTGCTCTGGGAAGGCTCGACGCCGGTGTACGCGACGCTCGTGTCGACCGGCAAAGACGGCCTCGGCGATCCGAAGACGACGCACAGCACGCCGACCGGGATCTTCCACATCTACCAGAAGCACGTGACCACCACGATGGACTCGGACGTCGCCGATCACGAGTTCGAGCTCAGGGACGTGCCGTGGGTCATGTACTTCAGCGGCGGTTACGCGCTCCACGGCGCGTACTGGCACGACGACTTCGGCAAGGTGCGCTCGCACGGCTGCGTGAACCTCGCGCCCATCGACGCGCGCTACGTGTTCTCGTGGTCCGACCCGAACGTGCCGGAGCACTGGCACGCGGCCTACGCCGGCAACACCTTCGGCAACGGGACGCTCGTCAATATCCACCCCTGACGTTTCGCGCCGGAAGACGCTCGGCGCTCGTTCAGCCCGACCGCGCGATCATCACCAGGACGGTGATCGCGACCGCCGCGCTCGCCGCGAGCGCGAAAATGGACAGGGCGCTCACGGCGGGGACTCTAGTGCAGCGTCTGCGAGATAGAGTCCATGAAACGACGACCGGGCACTACGGTACGTGCACGGTCTTCGTCACGTGGACCGAGTCGCCGGAAAAGGCCGGAACTTTGGTTCCGCGAAACACGCGGGCGATGCAGCCGCCGAGCGCGCTGCCGGCAAAGTCGCCCGAGACGATCGCGTTCGTCGCGCGGCCGCTGTTCATGTACGTGATCTGGACGCGCCCGGTGCCGTGCGGGCCGTCTTCGCCGGCACATTGACTCGCTGCGGTGGAGGCGGCCGTTGCCAGAGTCGCCGCGGCCACGTCGCGGTCGAACTCCGGGCCGTCCGCGGCGGGTGCCGCCGCCGCAGGCGCCGCGGGCTTCGCCGCTGCCGGCTTCGGTGCGGCCGTCGCGGTCGTCGCGGTCGTCGCCGCGGCGGGCTCGGACGGTTTAGCGGGCTCGGACGGTTTGGTCGCCGCGGCCGCAGTCGCGGGAGTGGCAGGGGCTGCTGCGGGCGCCGTCGTGGTCGCCGGGGAAGCCGCCGATGCCGCCGCGCTTGCGGCCGGCGCGGAGCCGGCTGGCGCCGCGGACGCACCGGCACCGGCCGATGTGGCGGCCGCGGCGCTCGTGGCCGGCTCGGCCGCGGAGGGTTGAGCCGCGACGGCTGCGCTCGGCGTCGCCGCCGGCGCGGCCGCGCCGGTCAGCGCGGAAGTGGCAACCGGAGTGGTCGGCTCCGCCGGCGCTTTCTTGCTGAGGACGAACGCGGCGGCACCGCCGAGCACGAGCGCGGCGAGGAGCATCCAGATGCCGGCGCCGCCCTTTTTCGGCTCTGCCACCGCTGCGGCCGGCGGCGGATTGCTCGGCTGAGAAATCGGAACGGGCGCGTTGAAATCCGGGGCCGCCATCGTCCCCATCCCGAACAAGGTACCGCCCCCGAGATTCGCGATCGGTTGTCCCATACCGCCCGAAGCGGGGGACCCTCCGAGGAGGAGCGCGTTGGCGTCGACCTTCTCGGACTTCGACGCCATCTTCTTTTGTGGCTTCGCGAGCTGATCGAGAGAGAAGAGCACCGAGCTTTCGTTGCGGGCTCCGGTCATCGGTCCGTCGGGGGGAGCGTCGGGCTCGGGCGGGCTGCTCGGCATCGACGCCCGCGGCTCGGCGTCTTCGAGCGCGCTCTTCGCGGCGTGCTTCTCGAACATGTCGAAGCCGTCGCCGGCGCGATCCGCGCGGCGCGCGGCGGCACGAACGGGTCGCTTGTCCGGTTCGACGGGGGACGGCTTGACGGCAAGTGCGAGCGCGGGGTCGACCGTCGTCGGTTCGTCGAAGGCGGCAGGCGGCTCGGGGAGCGGACTTGCGACGGGATCGGGCGCCTTCGCGATCGCGAAGGCGGGACGCAGCGCGGCCTTAGGCTTCGGCTCGTCGCGCTTGAGCGCGCCGACGGAGGGCTCTTTTTTCGCAGCGACGGGCGCGGCTTTCGCCGCGTTTACGACCGCAACCGTGGCGGGCGATGGCTCTTGTTCGAGCCGATTCGCAGGTTGCGCACGGGCGAGCGCCGAAAAACCGTCGGTCGTTACCGCGTCGAGAAGATCTTGCTTCGGTGGCGCACCCTTCGCTACGGCCTCGAGCAACGCTTGCGCCTTGCTGCCCGCCATCGCGACGGTGACTTCTTCGAAACCGAGGTCGTCGGAAGGACCGTGACCGCCGATTCGCCCCGGTTCTCGCCACGCGCCCGATTGAGGCCCACGACTCTCCGGCAGCTCCGGCGACGGATCGTCGTCGCTCGCGTTCGTGCGCGGCGTGAGCCCGCGCGATTCGAGCGCGCTCGCAATCGCGGGGATCTCGAACGGCGTGAGCCAATCGGACATACCCTCGCGCCAGACGAACGTCTCGGCGTCGATCGACCCTGCGGAGTAGGCATCGACCAGTTCGACCATGGTCATTTCACGGTGGTCTTCGTCGGTGATGGCGACCGTCCACGGCTTTTCGCGAACGACGGGCGCGGCTTTCGGCGCCGCAGCGACGGCCGCCGGTTGCGCGACGCGAGCCGCTGCCGTTTGCGCGCCACGGGAAACGGCAGCCGACGGGTTCTTCGCTACCGCGGGCGACGCTCCTCCAAGGGGAGCACCCGGTGCGGAGTACGGCGACGCTTCGAGGCCGCCGAGGATGGTGTGATTCTTCACGCGCGGCGACACGCTGGGCTCGGCCGCACTGGCAGCCGCGGGAGCAGTGCCGTCCACGACGATGGGCGAGCCGCACCGTTTGCACGTGATGCGAACTTTACGGCCCCGCACCTTTTCATCCGGGACCGCGTATTTAGCGGGGCAATTGCTACAGGCGATGTTCATGCTTCGAACGGGCTGGGGCGGGGCCCACCACCACTAGCTTTCTTCGTTTAGCATGATTTTCTGTCAATCGCCTACAACGTGCGGGGCCTTTGCTCTCCCGCCCTCGGCCGGGCTAATGAAGTGGCCGTGGTGCCCTCCTTCGACGTCCTTGCTCAAGCGGCGGTTTCGACGCTCAAGATCAGCGTCCCGACCGTCATTCAGGGTGCCTCCGGCACACTCACCGCAGAGGTGTGCAACCAGCGCCTCGAGTCATGGTCGAGGGAACTCGTTCAGCAGGCCGGGATCCGGATCGAGGTAACGGGGCGCGAGCGATTGCCGCGCGACGAAGCGTTCGTCGTGATGAGCAATCATCAATCGCACTACGACATCCCCGTGCTCTTTCAGGCGCTCGGCATTCCGCTGCGTATGGTCGCGAAGAAAGAGCTGTTTCGCATCCCGGTGATGTCGCAAGCGATGCGCGCGGCGGGTTTCGTAGAACTCGACCGGGCTAATCGAACGAGTGCGATTCGCACGCTGAGTGAAGCGCGGTCGCGGCTCGATCAGGCGATCAGCATCTGGATCGCACCCGAAGGAACGCGCAGCAAAACCGGGCGGCTTTCGTCGTTCAAGAAGGGCGGCTTCCATCTCGCGGTACAGGCCGGCATGCGAATCTTGCCCGTGGCGATCGACGGAACGCGATTCGCGCTCCCAGCCGGGGGGCTCACCGTGAGGAAGGGCGCCACCGCGCGCGTCACGATCGAGTCGCCGATCGACCCCGCGCAGTATTCGAACGAGAAGATTTCGGTGCTCGTCAAGGCAGTGCGCGCGGCGATCGAGCAACATCTGCCCGCGGAACTTCGCTCCGGTTGAACGCGCGCCGCCGGCCGAGAAGCGACAACGCGGCGCCGAGCGCCGGGAGCGATACGGAACGCGGCAGCCCGTTCGGACGACGACCGACGGCGGCGCAACTGCAACCGCCCGCTGCACGAGCGGCAGCGTCGCAGCTGTCGTTCGCGGCGCACGCCTCGGGCAACGTGAACACGTAGGCTGCGCCTTGGCGCGGGATCGTGCCGACTTCATGGAGGGCGGCTCCGACGAGGGCCGTCGCGCCGGAGACCGCGACCGATGAGCCGAAAATCTCGTCCGTTGCGCCGCCCGTGGCCGCGAGCGCGCCGGGTGACGCAGACCAGACGGACCCCGTGTGTGCAAAGGCGTACACCGAACCCAGATACGAAGCGCCGCTCGATTTTCGCTCCGGCGCTGCGACGAGCGCCGTGCTGTCCGACAACGCGACGGCGCTTCCGAATAGGTCGCCGGCGGCGCCATTTGGCGCGACCCACGCGGGCCCGTCGAACGTCCACGCGTGCACGCCGCGTGTGAAGCGATACGCGGCGCCTTGTTGCGCGTGCGTGCCCACCACGTGAAACGGCGCGCCGACCAGCACGGTGTCTCCGGAGATCGCGCAAGGGCCGAGTTGGTCGAACGAGCCGCCGTCAGGGGCGATCAGATCCGGGCCTTCTTGCGTCCACGTGTCGCCGGAGCGCACGAACACGTAAGCAGCGCCTTGATACTCGTGCGCGCCGACCTGGTGGATCGGCGCCCCGACGATGATCGAGTCCGCGGACTCGCCGACATACGTGCCGAACGCTTCGCCCGTTTTGCCATCGGGTGCGAACAACGGGGGACCTTGCTGGGTCCACGTCGCGCCGCTCCGCACGAAGACGTACGCCGCGCCTTGATCGTGGTTTTCACCGACGTCGTGAGACGGCGCGCCCACGACGAGCGTGTCGCCGGAGATCGCCACCGACGTTCCGAACCCGTCCGACGCGGCGCCGTCCGTTGCGGCGAGCGTCGACCCTTGGGCTTGCCAAGCCGTGCCGGTTCGCACGAAGACATACGCCGCGCCTTGATACGGATTGTTCGCGACTCGATGTCCCGGTGCGCCGACGACCTCCGTATCGTCCGAAAGGGCGACGGCGAGACCGAAGTCGTCACCGGCGGCTCCGTCGCCGGCGATCACGTCGCCGCTCTGCTGCTTCCAGGCGTCATCGCTTCGTGTGAATACGTACGCGGCGCCTTGCGACGCATTTTTTCCCACTTGGCGTTCCGGCGCACCGATCAACGCGGTCTCGCCGGAGAGCGCCGCCGAGAGCGCGAATGAGTCGCCCGCGGTTCCGTCGGGCGCGACGAGCTCGAACTGCGGCAGCGCGGCGTCGTTCGAGCGCCCCAACGCGCTCGTCGTGACCGTTGCGGCCATCGCGACGAGCGCGCACACGAAGCACGCGCCGGTGGAACGCCGCGAATGGACCCGCATCAGGTCTCGCGGGCCGAACGACAGCGTGGATTTTGCGAAAAATGGCGATCATCGCCTCGGCATTTGCCTCTCATGGTGCAAGCCTACCTCAGAACGCGCGCCGCGATTGACCGCGAACCGCGTCTCGTTTCACGCATGACCCTCCGACTTCGCGCATCCGTTTCCGCCGTGGCGCTCGCGGCGTTCGCCGCGTCGTGTACGAAGGCCGTCGGAGGGTCGTATCCGAATCAGCGACCCACCGCGGAGGCGCCCCCGGCGTCCATGACCGATCCGCCGACGACCACGTCGCAACGGGGGCCCTGCAAAATCGATCACCCGGCGTTTTGTGAAGACTTCGAAACGCCGCATCCCGGCGGCCGCGGGGGCGATCTCGACGAAGCGGTCTGGGCATTTTCGCGCTGGGGTCACGAAACCCGGCAGCACTTCGTCCGCATCCCCGCCAGTACGGAGACGAACCGGACGATCACGTCGACGTTTTGCGGGAAGCCGTTCTCGGGTGTGTTGCTCGACAACGACGTCGTGAGTTGCGACGGCGTCGGCGTGGACGGTCGCACATCGCGACAATTGAACGAGGTCTACGACGACCAGGGCGACTTTGCGTTCAACGAGATGCGCGCGCGCCAGCCGTTCGACTTCGCGGGTCGCACCGGTACGGTCACCTTCGACGTCGACGCCAAGGTGAACCCGTACAACCTCGGCCATGGGTGGTGGGTCGAGATGTGGATCACCGAAGACCCCGCGCCGCTGCCCTATCACGAGTCGCCCGGCGTCGTTTCTTATCCGCGGAACGGCGTCGGAATCAATTTTCAGGGGCTGAACAGCTGTCCGCAAGGTCGACACGCGACCGAGATATCCCGCGTGTTCGTCACGCACGAATACAAGATCGTGCACGACTACCCGGGTTGGGAGCTGAAGCACGACTCCGACGACAAGCGATGTTTCAAGATTGCCGACGGGAAACTGAATCGCATCAAGGTGCTCATCGACCAGAAGCACCTCGAGGTTTGGGCGAGTGACTACGACGACGCCGAGAACCTGCACCGGATCGCAATCGCGCCGGTCCTCGATTTGCCGTTCTCGCGCGGCTATCTCCACCTTCAACACTCGCAGTACAACGCCAGAAAAGACGGCAACGTCACCGGCGTGCAGACGTACCGCTGGGACAACGTCGGCTTCGACGGGCCGCGCCTCCCGGTGCCGCGGGCGTCCGAGGTAGACGACAATGTCGTACCCGACATCGACGGTGCGGGCGGCCATATGTACGGCTACCCGCTCTCGGCGGACAAGGCGACGACGTTGCGCCTGAATGGCGTGGCTCTCGACGGCGTTGCGAGCGCGAGCTTCGACTTCAGTTTTCTCGCCAACTCGGGGCGCGCGCTGATTTATCGCTTCAATGGCGGCCCGCCGCATTCGTTCACGGTCCCGAAGTTCGACCGCGAGGGCCTGCGCGGATTCTCAGTCGACGTGCCCCTGAGCGAGCTCGTGACCGGCAATAACACCATCGATCTCACGATGCAGAGCCCGCAAACTGACCGTGAAGAGTACATCGCCAACGCCGAACTGACGACCATGGCGAGTGGTTCGGCGAACGGAAACCGACGCGCTTTAGTTCCGAGCAACGCCGGACGTTGAACGCTCGGGAACGAGGCGACGAAGACGAAAAGAGAACGCCGCTCACGCGATCGAGCGCGAGCTGCATGGACCGGGCAAGCGCAATAAGTGCAGCGAGTACGGATGCCGGCTGCGACGTGCGGCACCCGGCATCCGAGACAAATGAAGAAACGTTGAAGTGGTCGCGTGCGTGCGTGCGTGCGTGCGTGCGTGCGTGCGACGGACGAGCGCGGCGTCTTGCCGGTTCTAAGAGCGGGTGATAGGCTCGATTTTGAATTTTTACGCGGACGAGCAACAGGAAGGGCGCGTCATGCAACGGCTTAGTGTGTTCGGCGGATGTCTCGCCTTGGTCGCGATCGGTTGCGGAAGCAAAGCGGGGAACACTTCCACGGGGAAGGGCGGCGCGACGTCGAGCATGGGCGGCATGACGAGTCAGGGCGGCTCGGGAAGCGCCGGTACGAGCGGCAGTTCGTCGTCGGGCGGTAGCTCCGGCAGCTCGGGCGGCGGAGGAGTGGTCGATTCCGGTCCGCCGCCTCCGACCACCACCAAGCGCTCTCCGCCCGGAAGCTGCGAAATCGACGATCCGGCGTTCTGCGAGCAATTCGAGACGCCTCAGCCG
>DATBBD010000047.1:0-2824 GCA_036271175.1 Polyangiaceae bacterium
GAACGCCAGTTTCCCTACGAACGGTAAAGTTCGCCTCCTCTGGGACGACACGAATCTCTATCTCTTCGCTGAGCTCACCGAGAAAGACGTCGTCGGCGGTTTCGACGACAAGACGAAGAAGATCCCCGCCAAGGACGACAAGACGGACACCGGCTGGACGATCGGTGGCCAGCCGAAGCTGTGGACCAAGGACGCGCTCGAAGTGATGATCGATCCCGGCCCGTCGGGCGACAACAAGAACTACTTCGAGCTTCAGTTCAACCCGCAGAACAAAACGTTTCACTCGCAGTTCGACGATTTTCGTCAGCCGTCGACGGAGCCGAACGGCCCGTTCGGTCACGAAGATTGGGACCCGAAGCTGAAGAGCGCAGTGCAAGTGCACGGGACGCTCGACAAGCAGGGTGATCAGGATCAGGGCTGGGACGTGGAGATCGCGATCCCGTGGGTCGCGTTCGCGAAGAACCCCGCGTCGACACCGCCGAAGATCGGCGACGAGTGGCGCATGAACTTCTACGCGATGCACCAGAACAACGCCGTCGGCTGGTCCGCGACGCAAGGGCAGGGCTTCCACCGCGCCGCCCGCTTCGGCCGCGTCCACTTCGGCACCGCCCCTCAGCTCACGCCGCCTCCGCCCCCCATTGCGAACGGCTCCGTGAACCCCACCGGCGCGATGCCCGGTCCCCATATCCCGCGCATGCGCATGCCGGGCATGGTCCCCCGCGCCCAAACCGCCAACCCCCCTCCCTGACACCCACTCTCAGAGAGAGGATTTACAGGAAGATCAGAAGGTCAGAAGAGAGTTTTTTAGAGAGAAACGGCGTAGGCCGGTGCGGAGGGAGGGGACGTTGAAGTTGATGAGGAGGCCGATCGGGAGTTGCGCGAGCTTCATGTAGGTGAGGGTTTGTGCGGCGTGGATCGGCAGGAGCGTCTCGACGGACTTGAGCTCGACGAGGATGTGATCGTCGACGACGACGTCCATTTGATACGCGCAGTCGATGCGGAGGCCGCGATACACGATCGGCAATCGCACCTGGCGGCGAAACGGAATGTCCGACAGCTCGAGCTCGCGACAAACGCACGCCTCGTACGCCGACTCCAAAAGCCCCGGCCCCAAGGCGCGATGAACTCGAATCGACGCCCCGATCACCTCCGCGCTCCCATCCTCAAAATCTCTTCTGACCTTCTGATCTTCCTGTGACATCTCTCGTTCTCGTTCTTGGGGGTAGCGAGGGTTAGCGAGGGGTCATCGGGTTGGAGAGGTGGAGGGTTGCCCAAAATTCGTACAGGGGGTGCGGCTCCGATAGCATGGCCGAATGCGTCTTTTGGGCTGCGCCGCCGGCGTAGCGATGGGCTTGATCGCGGCAACGGCAAACGCGCAGCACCATGGCGGTGGCGGCGGTGGAGCCGCGCAGCACGCGACCGGCACGCAAGGGCAGGGGGGCGGCGCTCAGCACAGTGGCGCCACGCAGCGTGGGGGAGCGGGCGGGAGCGACACCATCACGGTGTACGACCGCACGCGGAATCCTGCGGCCGATGCGGCGCGATCGAAGGCCGCTGCCGGTGACTGCAAAGCCGCGCTCGATGACTTCGATGAAGCGTTGCGACGCTCGATCGATCCGACGCTGTACCGCGATCGCGGCTCGTGTCACGAAAAGCTCGGCGACGTGTATCCCGCGATCGACGACTATCGCGCGTACCTCTCGCAATCGCCGAACGCGCCCGATTACGACAAGTATCGCGAGCGGCTCGACGATCTCATCAAGGCGGCTTCGCAAGATCTCGCGCCGAACCTCGGCCGCGGCGGCGACTTCGAATCCGAGATGCGCGGTGGCATCACCGACGGCTCGACGCCCGCCGCGCGCCCGAAGTCGAACGACGACAAAGACAAAGACAAAGACGACAACACGGACAAAGAGAAGCCGAAACCGAACGACGATCGCGCGCTGTCCGTGATCGAATACGAAGAAGAGCGCGACAAGGTCGCCGACAAGGGCGCACTCCGCAAAGGCAAAGGCTTCTTCCTAGGCGCGTATCTGTATCCGCGTTACGTCGCGAACCCGTACAACTTCGGTTTCGGCCAAGGCGTCGGCGCGCGGGCGGGATACTCGCTCAACTCGTGGAGCTCGCTGTTCCTCGAGCTCGGTTACATGGCGCAGCTCTCCGGCGGCGACGCCGAGCGCGCCGACGGGTTCACGACGATGTTCGCGTGGGAGATGCGCTTCCCGTTCGATCGCTGGGCCGACAATCAATTCGTCTTCAGCGTCGGCGGCGGCTACGAAAACCTCACCAACAACACGCTCGGCCAAGCCTACGCGAGCTTCGTCGCCCGCGGCCGCGCCGGCTGGCGCCACGTCTTCGGCCCCGGCTTCGGTCTCGACATCCTCGCCGACGGCGGCTTCATGGGCACCGCCCCGATCAGCCCGCCACCCGGCGCGTCCAGCTTCGGCGTCGGCGCGTTCGTCGGCGGCATCGTCGCCGTCGACGTGGGGTTCTGAGAAAAAGCGCGCGACCGTCGGAGAATGCGGTCGCGCGCCTTTGGTCGCGGCGTCAGTGCGGATCACCTCCGGTCGCGATGGCGATCGAGCCCAGGATTGCGCCGTTGGGTTTCGCGGGGAGGGCGAGGGGGCGGGTGGCCATCGCCAGGAGCGCCGGATCCGTCGAAGCCGCGTCGGGCGCGATCGGAGCGACCGTCGTCGGCGCGGGCGCGATCACGACGGGCGCCGGTGCGGGCGCGGGCGTGACGATGACGGGCGCGGGAGTCGGCGCTGGCGTGGGTGCGACGTCGGCCTTGCGCGAACGGCGCTTGCCGATGCCGAGACGGATC
>DATBBD010000048.1:0-3322 GCA_036271175.1 Polyangiaceae bacterium
TCGTGCTCCGCCGCGTGCCACTTTCCATCGCGGCGCCGTTCATCGCCCTCGTCTACGTCCTCGTCCCCATCGCGAGCCGCACGGTGTTCGCGGAGACGATCACGACGCGCATGTGGCTCGGGATGCTCCTGGTCGTCCTGGGTGTCACGCTCGTGGCCGGTGGTGCCTCGACGGCCCATCGCGATCCGACGGCCGGTGTCGGATCGCGGTAGTCCACAGCGGTACGCCGAGCACCGAGAGCACCCCGATGGGCGCGTGCTCGAAGCAAGCGAGCTATCGCACCATTCCGTGTTTCTTGACCAGCCTATACAAATGCGCGCGAGCGATGCCGGCGTGCTTCGCGGCGAGGGTCATGTTGCCCTCGGTCCGTTCGAGCACGGCGCGGAGGTATTCGCGTTCCCAGCGTTCGAGGATCGCCTCCTTCGCTTCCTTGAATGTCTCCGCGTGTCCTTGCGAAGATCCGACGAGACGCTCTCCGGACACGGGAGGCATCGTCGTCGGCTGGTCGTGCGAGTCGGCGTCGAGCTCGTGCAACGCTTCGACGGAGGAGAATGAAGGCGAGACGTGGAGCGCCTCGTCACGGGCCGTGTAATCGCGTGAGGTCATAGTGAAAGTACGAATTGAACGAGGGAGTTTTGGTCGCGTGAGCTGAGGCGTCCGAAGGCCGTGGCGGCGTTCGCGCCCTGCCCGGCGTGATCGGCGATGGCCGTCGGGATGCTGGTTGCCCGTCCGTCGTGGAGCAGCTTGTCTCGGAACCGAACACCCCAGAGCGGCGCCGTCCGCATGAGCCGAGTCGTGGCTTGCGAGTCTCCGGCGTTGCCGATCTGGTCGCCGAGGCTTCCCATGTCGTGGACGAGGAAGTCCGAGTACGGCTTGAAGGCGAAGTTGCCGGGGACGCCGTTCGCCGGACGCCTCGGGGTCGTGAACGTCTGGCGCGTGTGGCACCCCCCGCACCCGACGTTGTCGTAAATGTTCTGACCGGAGCTGTTGTTCGTCGCAGCCGTCGTCGTGTCCGTGGCGTCGGAGCGCGTGCTGCTGCCCGACGGAGGCGGCGCGAGGAACGTCATGAATTGCGTGAAGTCCGAAACGTCGTCCTGAATCGTCGTTTGGCCCTTCGCGCACGCGCCGACCTGATCGTCGACGCCGGGCACGTTGTCTTCGCAATTCGGGGCGACCGGAATGCCGTTCGGCGCCGATTCGGTCGAGAACGCCGTCACCGACGTGCCGTTGATGCAGTGCTGCGTCGTGATGCCCATCTCGTTCATGTAGGCGTCCGCGGAGAACTGGACGAGCGTGGGGACCCCTGCTTTCCAGCCGAATCGGCCGACGCGCTGCGAGCCGATGCTCTGCGACGAGTCACTCGGGTTCGGCAGAACGATGTTCACGACGTTCGCGGTACCGCGGATGCTCGACGCTTCGCTCTTGGCGAGACCGGTGAAGAAGGAGTCCGGCATCGCGTCGACCAAACCGAGACCGAAGAGCGGCGTCGTCATGCGGCCCACGTTGTGGACGGTGGCGTCTGCCGGTTCGACTTCGAGGGGGACGTTGCACGCTTGTCCCTTGTTGTTCGTCCACATGCCGAGCGTCTGCAGCTGGCGCAAGGAGCCGCCTTCGTTGGCGAGTGGATTGAAGACGCCTTTGTCGAACCTGCCGAAGCGTCGCTCGATCGCGTCGCCCGCGCCGCCGGCCGCTCCGAGGTCGTGACAGTTGCCGCACGCGCGATCGTTGAAGATCGGACCGAGGCCGTCATCGACGGTTTCGACGTTCGCGAACGAGGTCTGAAAGTCGGCGAAGTCGGCGTCGCTGATGCCGCTCAGATGCCCGCCGAGGGTCACCCCTTGTGCCGTCGTGTCGACTTGATCGTCGAGCACGCCGTTACCGAGACTCGCATCGTCGGGTGATCCGCACGCCGCAGCTCCCGTCAGCGAAAGGGCCCAGCATACGGATGCGAGCCCAGCATTTCTTCGTTCCATGATGCACCTCGAGTTGTTTCGCCCGCCCCGGGAATCGAGATTCGCGGACGCACGAACGCTTGGCGGAGCGGCACCGCGAAATACGCGAGTGCCGTCACGTCGTTCGAGAGTTCGCCCGCCCTCTCTGGTTGACGACCTCTCCTCAGTTCAGAGTGCGCGCACTGACCTCCGACTAGCGGAGCAGCGATGCCCTCATTCGAGACGATGAATCGACGAATCCTGAATTTTTGCCGCCGCCTCCTTGCACTGCGATGAACGCAGGCTCGAGAAACTTCCGAGACCCGGCCGTCCGAGAACGTGCCGTCGCGCGATTGGCCCAACCCGGTCCGAATACGCCGCGCTACTGATGAGTGTCGCAGGGCGCCACAGATGGACCAGAAGAGTGAACGTGCGCCGATGTGCGCGGAATCTTGCGGCTCAATCGCAACTCTTTCCGAAAATCGGCGTCGATGGGGGCAACGCCCGTCGATTCTTGGTCCATGCGGGATCGCTCCCGACACTTAGCAAGGGGACACTTGCGCGTAATGCCCCTCCGAGCCGCCAGCGATCGCCCTCGCGACGAGATGCCGACGTCGCGAGTCGTTCGCCTCCCGGAATCGGATCTGAGTGTCGTGCAGGCGCTCAAAGAAGGGCACCGAGTCGGCGCGGCGCGTCTCTTCGATCGCTATCACGTGCACGTGCGCCGCGTGCTGTTGCACGTGCTCGGGCCGGACACCGAGCTCGCCGATCTGATTCAAGAGGTGTTCTTGTCCGCGATCGATTCGATCGGCGGCCTGCGCGATCCCTCCGCGCTGAAGAGCTGGCTCAGCAGCGTCGCGGTGCACACCGCGCGCAAGCACCTCAGGCATCGCAAGCGGATGCGTCTCTTCGACTTGTTTCCCGCCGATGATCCGCCCGAACGCGTCGACCCGAACGCCTTCGACCCGGAGACGGACGAAGCGGTGCGCGCGACGTACCGCGTGCTCGATTCGCTCTCGACCGAAGATCGATTGGTCTTCGCCCTGCGCTACATCGACGGCCGTGAGCTCGCCGATCTCGCGGTGCTCTGCGAGTCGTCCGTCTCGACGATCAAACGCCGCTTGAGCCGCGCCACCGAACGCTTCGCCAAATCCGCCCGACGAGAGGCTTCCTTGGAAGGTTTCTTGAAGACGGCGCCATGGAACCGCTAGTCGATCTGGAAAATCTCGGTCGTGAGGTCGCTCGCAGCGAGGACGCGATCGTCACGACGAAGTCCGAGCACGCCGCGCTTCGCGCGCGCGTCGTAGGGTCGGCGTTTTCTCGTCGCCGGGTCCGGCTGCTCCAGCGGGTGGGCGCCGTGCTCGGTGTGGCCGCCGTAGTGACGTCGCTGT
>DATBBD010000049.1:0-14237 GCA_036271175.1 Polyangiaceae bacterium
GGTCACATCCTCTCGAAGGTCCGGGCGAGCTCCCAGTCGGTGACAGCGGCGTCGAAGGCCGCGAGCTCGACGTCGGCCATGTTGACGTAGTGGTCCACGACGTCGTCACCCAGGGCGGCCCGCGCGATCGCGGACGTGGCGAAGGCCTCACGCGCGGCCAGCAACGTGTGCGGCACCTGCGGTTTGTCGGACTCGTAGGCGTTGCCGACCAGCTCGTCCTCGAGCTCGAGCTCGTGCTCGATGCCGTACAGCCCTGCGGCCAGCGAGGTGGCCATGGCGATGTACGGATTGATGTCGGCGGCGGTCTGCCGATACTCGAGCCGGAGCGCGCCGGGATCGCCGACGCCGATCACGCGAATCGCCGTATTGCGATTTTCGATCCCCCACGCCGCTACCAGCGGCGCCCAGACACCGGGAACGTATCGCTTGTAGGAATTGATGGTCGGCGAGTAGAGCGCGGTGAGCTCGCGCATGAGGGCGAGCTGTCCGGCGATGTACGATCGGAACGTGCGCGACATGCCGTTCGCCGCTTTGGCGTCGTAAAAGACGTTCTTGCCGCCTTGCCACAGGCTTTGATGCAAGTGCCCGCTGCAGCCGGGAAGCGACGCGTTCCACTTCGCCATGAACGTCGCGCTGAGCCCGTGCCGATGCGCGACTTGCTTCATCGCGACCTTGAAGAGCGCGGCCTGGTCCGCCGCGACGAGCACGTCGTTGTAACGAATGGCGACTTCGTAAACGCCGGGGCCCGTCTCGGTGTGAAGGCCTTCGATGTTGATGTCGAAATCGCGCATCCCGTCGAGGATGTCGCTCATCAGATCCGAATCCTGGCCGCTCCGCACCCAGCTGTAGCCGAACATGCCGGGGTCGAGCGGGTCGAGCGCGCGAAACCCTTTTTGCTCGAGCGTGTCGCGCGTCTCCTTGAACAAGAAGAACTCGAACTCCGCGCCGAACTTCGCCGAAAACCCCAGCTTTTCGGCGCGTGCAATCATCCGTTTCAAGAGCGACCGCGGACAGCCGGGATGGTCGCCGCCTTTTTCGTCGCGGAAGTCACAGAGAAACGCCGCGATGCCGGGTTCCCACGGCACGTGCCGGAGCGTGCGCGGGTCGAGCACTGCGTGCGTATCCGGATAGCCCGTCTGAGGCCCCGTGAGCACGCCGTTGTCGTACACCGCGTCGACGATGTCCCAGCCGAAGATGACGTCGCAGAAGCCGAAACCGCTCTTCAGCGCCGAGCCCAGTTTTTCGAGCGAGACGTATTTGCCGCGGAGCACGCCGTCGAGATCGAAGCCGCCGATCTTCGCGGCCTTGACGCCCTCGGCTTGCAAGCGCGTGACGATCTCGTCAGCTTCCGATTTTTCGAGAGACGGCGAGCTCTTCCGGCTCGTCTCCCGTTTTGATTTGGTGGGTTTTCGTCCGCGGGCCCCGCTCATACACCTGACCTCGTCGCGATCGCCGCGCTCTCGTCGGCCAAACGCGCCCGTGTCATATCCGTGCCCGGCTCGCGAGGCAACCTCGCCCCTCTCGGGTCACCGGGTGCCCCTCAAACCGGGCGCATCCCGGCGTTGGCAGGCTCACGGAGCCGAGCCGAGAGCCTCTCGGATCGACTCGACGAGCACTTCGACGGCGTAGGGTTTGGCGATGTAGCCCACGACGGAAGGGTGCGAGAGCAGGTCGGGATCGACGTCTTCTGCGGCAAGCCCACTGGTCAGAATCACGCGCGCCGGGTTGCCGATCGAACGCATGGACGCGAGCACGTCGCGCGCCGAGCGACCGTGAGTCAGATTCACGTCGAGGAGCACGACGTCGATCGACGGGCTCGCTTCGCCGAGACGTTGCAGCGCGTCTTCACCGGTGCCGGCCGTCACCGGACGGAACCCGAACTCGACGAGGAGGCCCGCCGTCAGCGCGCTGAGCCGCGATTCGTCGTCACAGATCAACACCCCGGGCTGGCGTATCGCTCGCCTCGCCTCCCCCGCTTCTCGACTCTCCATGAACACTCCCGCCTCGTTCCTCTGAAAAACTTCAGCCGCACGCAGGTATAGAACGTCCACCGGCGGCGCGGCTAAAACCAAAGACGACGCGATCACTTCCAGACTGACGGCTCTCCCGCCCGGAGCGGAAAACGTCGCGGTCACCGAGGTCGAGTAACCGTCGCGTGCGGCCATTTTGATCGCACCTTCGACTCGCCCCCGATCCCCCGAAGTCACGAGGTCGAGAACCGGCACTCCGAGAACGCCTGCGCTTCGACCGAGACCGATTCCGAAGAGCGACTGCGTGGTGGAGCAGAGGTAAAGCACCGTCCGGAAGCGATGGAGACAAACGCCGGCATGTCCGCGATCGAAGCCGCGCGGCGCAAACGCATGCGCCGAATCGAGCCAATTGGCCGCCCGGGACGGGTCTGCGCCGACACGAATCCCGTGGTCCGTTATCCCGTCTCTCAAATGCCCCTCTATTAAACACGCTAGCGCAAGCGTTTCTCGGACGCTACGGCCTGGCTCAGCCGATTCGTGTGGGAGTCGCAGATCCGGCCAGCGCGTCGAATCCAAGCCGTCAGCGTTCACCCATGACCAGGCGGTACACGCCGAGCGCAATGCCGGCAATGACGAGCGAAGCCGCGATCCACCCGAGTCGAACAGGACCCAAGGTGAACACTTGTCCGCTCGCGCCCGCGTACGCGCCGCCGAGCATCGTGATGAGCACGCCGCTCGTCAACATGGCGAGTGGCGCGACGAACGGACGGACGAGATCGGCGGTACCCGACGCTCCGACGGCGAAGCGATTCGTCGGACCGACGGGGCGATGTGGTGAGATCAGCGGCGCGCGCGCCTTCGACGCTCCCCTGTCAGACAGTGCAGGCGCAACGTCGCCGAGAAACAGGCCGCTCGACGCCGGCTCGGCGCGCCGTGGGGCGACCGTGGCTGGCAGTCCCGGGGAAGGTGGCATCGACGCCGGCGTTGCTTGCGGGTCGGTCGACGCATCGATGAAGCGCGGCCGCGACGACGGGGGTGGACTCGACCGCGCGGACTCCACGGCGAACGCGGGAGGGCGTTCCGTCTCCAGATCCGGAATCGCCTGGTGCAGCTCCGATGCCACGCCGAACTCGAGCGCGTGGGTTCGTTGAGGTCTCATCGACCGCGCCGGCATCGATTCCAGACGGCGCGCTCCGTCGGCGGCCGCGCGGAGCGCGTCCCAAAACTCGGCAACGCCGGCGAAGCGAACCGACGGATCCACCGCCAAAGCCTGTCGAAATACCGCCTCGACGGCGTCGGTGACGACCACGCCTTCCGATTGCGGCGTGGGACGGCGCGCCGGATCGATCGAGATGCGCATCATGGCCGACGGATCGCCGTCGATGATGACCCGCCCCGCGAGCAGCTCGACCATCGTGAGCGCGAATCCCCAAACGTCGGTCCAGGGCCCCGTCGGGCCGAATCGCTTCGGAGCCCACTGCTCGGGAGCGGCGTAGGCCGGCGTGAACGACGACTGATTCGAATCGCGACCGCGCGCTTTTTGCGCCGCTTGCTGCGCGAGCGTCTCGGCCTTGGCCACGCCGAAATCCAGGATCTTGACGACTTCTTCTCCCGCGACCCGCGCGACGAACAGGTTCTCCGGTTTCATGTCCCGATGCACGATGGAGATCGGTCCTTCGGGGCCGCTGAAGTGGTGCGCCCGGTCGAGCGCGCGGGCGACCGGCGCGAGGAGCGTGAGCAATTCGTCGAGCGAGAACGGCGGACGCCGCTCGGCGCGCCGCCGACGAAAGAGAGCGTCGAGGTTCTCGCCGTCGAGCCACTCGAGCGCGAGAAACGGCATGAACGTACCGTCGGGCGCCGTCACCGCGTCAACGTGGAGCGGACGCACCACCGTCGGCGTGCTCGCGGAGAGCTTGAACAAGAGCTCGGCTTCCGACTGAAACTGGCGCTTGAATTGCTCCTGCTCGTCCGGCTTGAAGTACTGAGGGATCTTCAGGCACTTGAGCGCGACGGGCGCGCGAAATCCCGAGTGGTGCGCGCGATACACGACGGCGAATCCGCCTTCCGCAACGACGGCCTCGACCTTGAACGCACCCGCAACGGTGGTGCCGACGATGCCGAAGACGTCGTTCGCCATGAGACCGCGCTCAGTTCGCTTCGGGCTTCACACCGAGGGCGACGCCGAGCCGTTTCCGGAGCTTGGCGTAGCGATCGCTCGTCGAGAAAACGAGCAGATCCTTGGCGAGTTCGCCGAATTTGCCTTCCTCTTTTTCGAGGATCGACACCGAGGTCCGGAGATCGTTCGACAAGAGGAAGCCCGCGCGCACTCCGGTCTTTTCCGCGCCGCGGCTCCAGCGGCCGAGATTCGTCCGTCCGCCTTCTTCGACGAATCGAAGGAAATGGCCGTGGAGCGCGTCGATTTGCGGCGGTTCGAGCATCGGTTGGATCGCGCGAGCTATGGGGCTCACGCGGAGCTTCGTGTCGGCTGCGATGGGCAACGTCGGGCTCGCGACGACCAACGCCGCCAAGAACAAATCCTCTAGATCTTGAACGGAGCTGAACAGCGTTCGCACGAAATGCTCTTGCCGATATCCGGTGAGGTGTCGCCCCGACAGAAATGCGCTTTCGAGCTGCGTGCGTCCCGAGAGCGCGCGGTGCCCGACGACGGTGACGGGCGGCACTCCGGGGATGTGTTCGTACGCGACGTCGCGGTCTTTCTCGACGAAGACCGGCGGCACCGCGAGCCCGAGGATCGCCGACGCCCACGCGAGCGCGCGGACGGCGGTGAGCGTGCTCTTCGGAACGTCTTGGCGGAGCGAGGCGTCCGGCTGGTGCAGCTTCTTGTCGCGACGGAGCGCCGTGACCCGACCGAGCAGCACCGCGGGCGCGATGATGCCGAAGATCTGTCCGGTGAGGAGCTCTTCGTCGGCGTGAAACAGCTGATCGTACCAGGCCGTCGGCGTGAGCCCCGCGCGCGGCGCGATGAGCGACACCGACCGGTGCACGTCGAACGCCTTGCGTTCCGCGTCGCTCGCTTCGCCGAGCGTGACGAGGGCTTGGGCGACGCAAAACGCGCGGTCTTCGTCACCGCGGGCGCCGAAGATCCGGAACAGGCGGTGGTACGCCTCGGGCTTCATCGGATCCCGCTTGAGCCGTCGCCACCATTCTTCGGCGTCTTCTTCGGCGTCCTCGACCTGGTCTTCGAGCTCGGTGAGATCGACCTCGACGTTGACTTGCGCACGCGCGACGCGCAGCTCCTCTTCGAGCTCGTGGACGCGTGCTTCGAGCGTCTCGATGCGCTTCTGAAGGACGATGCGACCCGCGTCGCCGGCCGCTTCGATCTGGATCGGCGAGAGCGACGCCGCGGGCTCTTCGTAGTGTTCGACGACGCGGACGCGATTCTTCGTCTCGTAGCTCGCGACCATCGCCTGCTCGAGGCGATAGAGACGGCTCGGATCGAGACCCAGATTGTCCGCGGCGCGCTCGAGGCGCACCCGCTCCTCGGTCGTGATCACGCCGTCCTCGAGCACCTCGGCGAAAATCTCCTGGTACTGGGTCTCGAGCGGACCGAGCGCGAGACCGCCCGAAACCTCGACGTGGGAAAAGTCCGAAGCGTGCTCGAACGCCGACGCCCCGACCTCGTCCTGGTGTTCGTGCCCCTGGTGTACCCCTAGCGCCTCATCGCTCATGACCTGGTCCTCCGAGCCGACCAGTTTCTCGCGGTCCCCTGTTCGGTTCAATGGGATTGTCTCGGGGGGCGCTCCGTCTGGGTTTGCTCGCCCGCGGCCAAAAAGCGGCAAAGTCGCCGAAGATCTTTTCGCGGCCGGACAGTCGGTGGTAACCGGCGTGGGTCGCCGTGCTCCATTCACCCCTGCGCATCTCCGCTCTCGCCGTCTTCGCGCTCGCCGCCGGAGCGGGCCACGCCTTCGCGGATCCGAGCGCGGCGCAGGCGCCGATCGTTGGCGCGAGTAGCTCGAATCCCGCCTCGTTGAGCGCCCCCGACGCGGGCGCCCTCGACGGACGAAGCCTCTTCACTAACCGCAGCAGCGGCGCTGCCTCGGCGTTCCCACACCTGGTCGTCGAGGCTCCTTATCAAATAGGCACGCGCCTCCGGCCCGATGGCGCCGTCGTCGCGTCGGTCGCCGACGAAGACGTTGCGCGGTGGAACGTCGGCGGTACCGGCGACCCCGCGTACGTATCGAACCGGCAAGGTTTCCACGTCGCGCCGCGGGTCGTCGTCGACGTCGCGGTGCGATCGGGCAAGCTTCCGCTCCACGCCGCCGAAAAAGGCGTCTTTTCCGAGACTGCGCTCCTCGCCCAAGCCCGCTCGCACGGCTATTGGCCCTTCCGGCTCTGCTTCGAAGACGGGCTCCGCGAAAACGGAAAGCTCCACGGCAAGACGGACGTTCGGGTGCGCATCGCGCGCGACGGGCGCGTCGTGTCGAGCCGCCTCGGCCCGAGCGAGCTCCGCGACGATTCGGTGCAGCGCTGTCTGAACGAACGCGCCCGCGCGCTCCACTTCACGCCCGGTCCGCGTCGCGCCGTGGACGCCACGCTCACCGTCGATCTGTCGCCGGGCGACGCGCCGCTCCCCGATGCGCGCGCAGGCAGCGACGCCAATGCCGACAGCGGACACCTCGACGTCGCGGCGACCGCTCTGGCTTTGTCGGACGCTTCCGCGAGCATTTCGACTTGTTATTTGGGCGCCCTCGCCGCCGATGCGCGGCTCTGGGGGCGTCTCGCGCTCCAGCTCGACGTCGGCAGCGACGGCGTGGTGCGTAAGGTCGTCGAACACGACAGCCGATTTCCGGCCAGGCAAGTTGTCACTTGCGCCGTCGCGGCCATGAATGGAAAACGGCTTCCGCCGCCCGCGGGCGGCCCGGCGAGCGTCGTGTGGGCCGTCCGCCTCGGCGCTCCCCTCGACACCCCGGCGCCCGCCCCACTCGCCGATCGCGTACCGCCGCTCCCGAGCGGCGCGCGCGCGGCTCAGTGACGTCACGTCGATGCCTCGAACGCGGCGCCTCTGGTTCACGCGGTCGGCGATCCTCGTCGCAGCGGCGACGGTCGCGACGCTGTTCGGTTGTGCGGCGGCGCGCACGGTTCCGGCCAGGCCAACGCCGGAACCCGTGCTTTCTCCGACGCCCCCGCCGCTCCCCGATCGAGACGGGGACGGACTCGACGACGCGGACGACAAATGCCCGACGGAGCCGGAGGACGGCAAACCGCCCGATCCGCGCGACGGCTGCCCGAACAAGGATCTCGACGGCGACGGCATTCCGATTCCGGAAGACCAATGCCCCGATCAGCCGGAGACCGTGAACGGCTACGCCGACACCGACGGCTGCCCCGACGAACCGCCGGTCGTCGACGCTCCACCCCCGCCGGCGCCTCCGGTCGAGTCGTCGCGCCGGCACGCGACGGCTCCCGCGAAGAAGCAGCGCGTTCCGTCGGCTCCCTCGACGCCGGCGACGAAATAGCGGCGTGTCGAGACGCTCGGGCGCGCGACCCCGATGCGCGCGACGCAGTGGCCGCGCGGCATCGGACGAACGACGCGTTACTTCTTTTTCTTACCGGCGTCGGCCGCGGCATCGGCGGCCGCGTCCGCTTCGGGGGTCGGAGGAGGGCCGGAGTCGGCGACCGGGGTGCCCGTGGGGCACGTCGCGATGTGCGGCAGAGCCGCCCCGGTAGAATCGGTCGCCGGGGTGCACTGGCCCGAGCGACCGAGTGCGCTCACTGCCGCCGAGGGCAACGTCTGACAAATGAAACCCGGGAAGCGGCACTGTGAGTCGCAATCGCAGAGCTGCGCGCAGAACCCCGAGTCGCCCGTGGTGGCGGTATCGGTGACGGGAATGTCGCAGGCGGAGTCCGGAGCTGCCGTGGAGTTCGGATCTTGGTCGCACCCGAGCTGGCCGAGACTGCACACGCCGGTGCAGATCGGCAGAGTCGAGCCGCCGTCGACACCCAAGAACTGGATGCACGCGCCCGTGCACTGATCGACCGTCGCACCGGGGGTGCACTTGCTTCCGATCGGAAGCTTGCCGGTTCCTGCGGTCGTATCGACGCACAGACCCGACGACAGATCGCATTTGCGGCCCTTGCAGTCGAAGTCACCGCGACACGTGGGCGAGCAATAGCCGGGCCCCGAAGCCGGCGCGCCGGTGCTGTCGAGCGGTTGATTGCACGCCATGTCCGAGCGCGCGTGACACTTATTCGCGTCCGACGACCCGATGGTGCAGCTCTCGAAGCAATACGCGGCCGTATCCGACGTCTGGAGACAGATCGAGCCCTGATCGTACTGAGCGCAGCTGTCTTCGGCGGAACAATCGAGCGAACAGAAACCACCGGGCGGGCCGCCGCCGCCGAGCGCGTCGCTCGCGGTGGTGACGCACGTAAGGCCCGCGAGGCAATCGCTGTCGACGAGGCAGCTCTTCCCGATGGGCGAGCTCGACGACGAGGTTGCGCCGCCGGAACCGCCGACGCTCGTCGACCCTCCGGCGCTCGTGGCGCCGGAGCTCCCGCCGGTCGACCCTCCGTCGAGGAGAAGGCCTCCCTTGGGAGGGCCGTTGCCGCTGCTGCTGCCGCACCCCGACAGGGTGAGGGCGGCAGAGGCGCCCATCGCTCCGAAGCCCAAGACAAGCCGAAATCGCATGTTCACTAGCAAGGTCCTCTCTGATCAGAGCTCTCGGCGAGCGCCGTGCGTCGTTAGAGTGACCTTGGCCTCGTCTCATTTCAAGGAAAACGGGACCGCACGTCAGCGGCGATCGCGGATCGGTGCGCTCGATTTCATCGACGCTTGCGAAGCGTGGTCACCATCACCGCGATTACCGCGGCGATCATCGGCCACGATCCGTCGCGATCGCATCCGGAAACGTCGCAGCCCCCTTGCTTACCCAATGGCGACGACGGTGACGCCGCGGGTCGGCCTTTCGCGCCAGCGTCGACACCGCCGTCGGGCGTCGCACATCGTGGAGACTGAAAATCGTATTGAAAATTCAGCTCACCATAGAACTGACCAGGACATTGGCCAGCACCGGTCGTGCCGGGCGGACACGCTTTCATCGTCACCGAGCAGATGATCATCGACGGCTCGAACGACACGCCGAGATCCTTCGACAGTCCCAGCGAGAATCGCAGACTCGGCGGTAGCGCATATTCGTCGCGCCCGGCGAGTAGGCCCGCGGACGTCCAAGCGAGCCCCCACGTCGGCGCCGCACTCACACGCTGAAACGCGCCGGCGGGGTCGTCGCGAAGCGCCGCGACCTTCGCCGACCACAAGCCGTCTTGGGGCCCGCTGACGAACACGGCGGCGCCGTCGGGTGACATCGCGAACCCGGGAAGATTGCCGGTGCCTCGAAAGACCTCGACGAGGCTCGCTCCGCCGTCGAAGGACGCGACGATGCGATCAGGCCCGAGCGTCGTCGCGTTCGTGTCGTCCGTGTAGTCGAGCCACAGGAACACGACATTCGGATCGGCCGGGGAAACGCCGTCGACCCGTAGTGGGGGCACGTCGTTCGGAAGCCCGATGGTTTGATCGACCGTCGTCGACGACGTCGCGTACGTGTTGCCGCCGTCCTCGGAATGCAAGAGAACGCGCGTCGACACGTCGGACGGCAAAGCCGCCACGTAGAGGTTGCTCGCGTCGGTCGGTGCGAATCCGACGCTGACGGCGGCGAGCGTGGTCGGAATCGTGTTCGGAAGCGCCGTCCAGGTCGTTCCGGAATCGTTCGACGTGTAGAGAGCGTTGTAACTCGCCCGATTCGTCAGAACGACGAGCCCCGTCGCCGAGCTCGGGATGCGCTCGACGTCGGAAACGACGCACGGGTCGCCGCCGCAGAGGGTCGGATCGTCGAAGAACGCGACGTGATTGAACGAGCAGAGCGACCCCGAAGATCGCCAGAGTCCGTCGAAACCGTTCGCCATGAACAGCGCGCCGCGTTCGAGGAGCGCGATGCTCCTCCTCACGGGGGTGATGGAGACGCCGTCGTACACTTCGGCGCAAACCCATTGCCACGACGCCCCTCCGTCGAGGGTTTCGATGGCGCCCCACGAATCCGACGCGAGAACGACGTGTCCGGGATCTCCCGGGTCCACGAGGATCTGGTCCGCGCGCCAGATCCCGCCGTGCGCAGCGGCGTCTCGGGGCGCTCCAACCAGGCAAGAAACGAGCGCGAGCGCCGAGACGATGGCGCGGCCAATCCCCCTAGGGATTGTTGCACTCATGCTTCATGAGGCCGGTCGAGATGAGCGTGTACGCGGGATATGCGACCGTGAAGTTGTAACACATCTCCGCGGTCGTCGATTCGCCGAACAGGACCGTGTTCGGGCCAGGGTTCGAGTACGTGCACGTCGTCTTGATCGAGTCGCCTTGGTTGATGATCGTCGGTGTGTCGTACTGCCATTGCTGGTTGAAGTTGAACGGCACGTCGAAGAGCGATTCCTGCTCTCCGCCGGCCCGCGTGATCTCCGCGCTCATGTGAACGCCGAGCTTGTGCATGTGCGGCCACGAGCGAAGGATGTGGATCGGCTGCGGCACGGTAGGCGGCGTGCAATTGCTCGATGCCGTCGCGGCACTTGCGTAGCCCGGGATCGTGATGATCTCGGTTCCGAGCCACGAAATGCCGGCCGTCTTGGGCCGCGGCGTCGACGTGGCGCAGACGCGCACGCCGCTGTGGTCGGTCGTGGCCCCGTTGAAGTTATTGTAGTGCACTTCGAGGATGAAGTTGCCGCTGCCCATGTCGACCCCGACGTCCTTGGGCAAGTACCACTCCTTCGCGCCCGGCGCCCAACCGGCGAGCAGCGCGGAATCCGGATGCCAGCCGAGGCACGGCGCGTTGGTGCCGCTCGTAGCGGTTTGGTCGGTATCCGTTTGATAAAGGAGCCAGTGGTGGATGACCTGGGAGTTGTCGATTTCCGGGTAGAACGCGAGCCCTTGCATCGGCTTCGCAAAGTCCATGTGGAAATCGAAACACTCGTACAAATCGACGGTGTCGGCCCCGACTTGGTACGGCGCGCCGGTCGCGTCGGCGCGAGCATGAAACGTCATCTCTTGCTCGCATTCGCTCGGGTCGGGCGGCACGGGAACGTCGTCGCCGTAGTCGATGGTGCCCGCATCGGGATTGGCCGGCGGAGGGCCTTCATTGATCGCACTGCTGCCGCCCGTGGCGACCTCTGCGCCGCCGCCCGTGCCGGTCGGACCCTGACCCCCGGCGCCGCCCGCGGGCGGTGCCCCACCGGCGCTCGGTGACGACGTGGTGCCGCCCGCCGAGGTGCCTCCGCCCGCTCCCATCGGCGTCGGCGACTGGCATGAATCGGACGCGCTGCCAGCACGTGCACCCGCAGTAACCCATGCGTCGATGGTCGCCATGTCCGCGGCGTTCAAGTGGGTGCCTTGCGGCATCGGGTTTTGCATATCGTGGATGCGCTCGCCGATACGCCGGTACACGGGCTCCGGGTTCAGATCGGCGTTGTACGGATCCTGCTTCGCCGTCGCCTGCGTGTCTTCCCACGACGTGAGCGACATCGGCGCGCCGAAGTTCGTGGTCGCGCCGTGGCAGGTCCAGCAGGTCCGCTGAAAGACGTCGAGGACGTTGCAAGGCAGGGGCGTAGCGCCGGACTCACCTTGAACCGGAGCCATCTCGTTTCCCGGCGGAGGAGCGCTGACGTCCGCCGCCCGACAGCTCATCAAAAATAGACCGATCCCGAGCAATCCAACGCGAACCTGCATGTACCGAGACACTCCAGCATCGACTCACCCGGCCCGGTGGTGCGTGCGTATGACCACATTACGCGAGCGGTCGCTCGGGTCAAGACTTGCAATGACCCACGACGACAATTCTCGATGTCGATCCATCAGTCACCCGCACGCACACGCGTCGACGTTCATGCGCGCTCGACGGCATCGAGCGAACGGTCATCACGACGCGGCGTAGTGCGCGTCGGACGAGACGCGCGACGCGATCGGATTTCACGCGTGTGACCACTCGATCGGCCACGGGTCCGAAATTTCAGGACGCAGCAATCACGCATGAATCACGGCTGTTTAGCGATTGTCCGCGAGCCGCGCGACCGAACCCATACCAACGCAACGCCACGTACTCGACTTGATTACGCGGTGCGCGCGATGCGTGCGCGCGGTGCAGCGACACGCGACGCTCGCGACGATGGCGATACTTCGATTCATCAGAATCCGACCGCGAAGCGACGCGCTCGATCCGCCATTGATGCGCGGACCGTCGATGCGCGTGAGGGGGACATTGACGGCCAGGTCGATCGCAATCCGCGTTGCGCCTGCATGTGTGGAGTCGACGTCCGAGAAGTCTCGGATGCGACGCCGACCCGCCGAAGGGACACGCCGCGCCGAGTCTCGAGGTGGCCCGCCGAGTGCCCGGGGCGTTCCGGCGAGCCACGTGGCCCCCGGATTGCCATGCGTTTCGCTTCGCGCTTACCTCGCAGCGGGTCGTGATTGTATCGTCCCCGCCGGAGGCCCCGTGACCCGATGAAGAAGATCCTTTGCCCCGTCGATTGCTCCGCCGGATCGAAAGTGGCGCTCGACATGGCGCTCTTCGTCTCCGAAAAGTTCCAGGCCGAGGTCCACGTCCTGCACGCCTGGCACGTGGCCCATCACGTGAGACCCGACCTCTCCGTCTGGATGGAAACACACGGGCAGCAGCCGATCTCGAAGCTGATCGCTGCCTCGGCCGAAGCCGAGACCGAGGCGTTCCTCTCCACGGTGCCGCCGGCGGTTCGGTCCGCACTCACGGTCCGTGTGGTGGAAGGCGAGGCGTGGAGAGTCATCGCCGACACCGCGCAGGACGACGCCTTCGACCTAATCGTCATGGGGACGCACGGACGGTCCGGGTTCAGTCGCCTCGCGCTCGGAGGCGTGGCCGAAAAAGTAGTCCGCCACGCGAAGTGCCCGGTGCTCACCGTCCCGTCCGACCCTCCGAGGAACTAGAAGAGCGGCGCCGCGACGTGACCCAAGTGCGCAGTGTGGCAAAGTGTCGCGACAAAGTGCCACACTGATCTGAGCCATTTCAGCGAGTTCTTTCGCAGACTTTGGGTGGAACGGTTCGTGCTGTGAGACACCGCGCCGCCGGGCGAGCTGCCCGGCCGGAAGGAGTCACTCGATGTCGCTTGCCGAACCTACGCCGCTGAGCACCAAGCCAAACCTGCCGCCTCATGGGCAAAATGGGCAAAGCCTCCCGAACGGGATGCACCTGGGAGACCGGAGCGTCTCCGAAAGCCGCGGCGACCTCCTCGAGAAGCGACGAGGCAAGGTCCTCTTCGTCGACGACGACCAGACGATGTGCGACTTCGTCGAAGCGACGCTCGGCGGGTTTGGGCAAGAGGTGACGACGTGCACGTCGTCGCAAGACGCTCTCGAGCTGATCGAGCAAAAAGACTTCGACGTCATCCTGACCGATCTGAACATGACGGGTCTCGGCGGCCTCGACCTGTGTGAGCGCATCGTCGAGATGCGCCCCAACGTCCCGGTCATCGTCGTCACCGGACAGGCGACGCTGGACGCCGCGATCGGATCCATTCGCGTCGGCGCCTACGACTTCGTCGTCAAGCCGGTCGATTCAAAAATCCTCGCGCTCTCGGTCTCACGCGCCCTCCAGCATCGCCGTCTCCGCGACGAGGTGAAGCGCCTGCGCCGTGCGATCGGCTCGGGTCGCAAGGTGGGAAGCATTCTCGGGGAAAGCGCTCCGATACGCGAAGTCTCCGATCTGATTCACCGCGTGGGCAACACGGACGCGACCGTCCTCATCACCGGCGAGAGCGGCACCGGCAAAGAGCTGGTGGCGCGCGCGATTCACGAGGCGAGCAATCGGCGAGACAAGCCGTTCCTCGCGATCAACTGCGCGGCGCTCCCGCCGACGCTCCTCGAGAGCGAGCTCTTCGGGCACACTCGCGGCGCCTTCACCGACGCGAAGAATGCGCGCGAGGGGCTGTTTCTCCAGGCGCAGGGCGGAACGCTCTTCCTCGACGAGATCGGCGAGATGCCGGCTGAAGTGCAGCCGAAGCTACTCCGCGCCCTGCAGGAGCGTCTGGTTCGTCCGCTCGGAAGCAACGCGGAAGTGCCGTTCGATGTTCGCGTGCTCGCCGCGACGAATCGCGATCTCGAGCGCGAGGTGGCCGAGCGCCGCTTCCGCGAAGACCTGTACTACCGGATCCACGTCGTCAGCGTCGAGGTGCCGCCCCTGTCGGTGCGCGGCAACGACGTGATCTTGCTCGCTCAGCACTTCATCGAGCGATTCGCGGCGC
>DATBBD010000050.1:0-3993 GCA_036271175.1 Polyangiaceae bacterium
CACCGTTCCGGATGAATTGCGGCATTCGAGCACGATGCTCACCGACGTCGGAACGCCGGTGACGACGTCGAACGTCGCGCTACCTGCGCACGTCGTGCCGTTCGAAGCGGTGGCGGTCAACGAGATCGTGCGGTTGGTTCCCGCCGGCACGCCGTTGATGGCCGCAACGAAGGTGTTTCCCGCGGCGTTGCACACCGGGAGGGAGCCGGTGATGGGAGAGAAGTCGCCGCCGGTGATTTGGTAGTTCACGGTGTCGACGGTCACGCCCGGTGTGAGGTCGAGCGCGAACTTGACCGATCCGGAACTGGCTATGCCGTCCGAGCTCGACGGACTCGGGGGACTCGAGGCTCCGTTCGAACACGCATAGGCGGCAAACAGCGCGGTCGTTGCAACACAAGCGAGTGCGGTCTTTTTCATGGGATGCCTTTCTTTTCGGAGACACGTTCGCGGCCCGACGCGCGCAGCGCTTCGCCGGTGGGTTCGTCCGTCCGAAACCGGGCAGCCATACAAGAGCCACGCCATGCGACGACGCGAATCACGCGGCGCGACGCCGATCGCGTGCGCCGCCGGTTCGTCTCGTCGACGGCACACGCAACTGTCCGTCCGTTCGAGATCAATCGTCGCTAGAGTGAACGCCGCGTCGGCAACGGCGACGTCGTGCGACGCGCGCGGGCGCGTACGCGCGGATGTCTAAATGCAAAGAAGCGCGGCGAATCTCGCGTTTGTCGAGGCTGCCATGCCCGACGCGTGCGCGACGGCGTCGATTCGACCCGGTGGATCGTGCATCAATGCCGACCGATGACGCGTGGTCTGGTCGAACGCTCCACACGGATTCGATCACCGCGGTCGGGATTCGTGGTCGGTGGCCACATGGCGCGCGCTCGCGGGGCCATTTTTGCCCCGGATCGGCCGATCGCGACTAAGCCCACGCGCGCTGGTACCCAGTGCGCTCCTTCAGGCGACCGAGGTAAGCGTGCAGATGCGGAAAGTCCTTCGGTAGCTCGCCGATGATGCGCGACATGGTGATGCCGTAAGACATCATGATGTCGGCGGCGGTGAACGCATCACCGAGCACGAAGGGGCGGCGTTCGAAGAGGGGCTCGACGACCTCGAGGACGTTTCGCAAGCGCTGGCGAGCGAGAGGGAGCATCTCGGGAACCCGATCGGTCTCTGGGATGCCGAAGCGATGGAACACGACGTCGCTCATGTATCGAGCCAGGGTGGCTTCGCCGAAGTCGAACCACTGGAGGTACTCGGCGCGGTCTTTGCTCTTCGGCGCCGGCGCGAGGCGCCCTTCGCCGCGCGTCTCGAGAAGATATTCGACGATGGCGCCCGACTCGAAGAGGACGAGGCCGTCGTCCTCGATGACCGGAACCTGTCCGAGGGGATGCAGCTTTCGATAGTCGTCGGCCTTGAGCGCCGCGATGGAGAATTCGTGTTCGACGATCTCGTACGGAATCGCGAGTTCTTCGAGGAGCCAGATGACTCGCACCGAGCGCGCGCGTCGCGAGTGATGCACCTTGATCATGGGCAGCGCACGTAACATTGCCGCGGGCGGGCCGCGAGGCTCGACGTCAGGGGCCGTGCCAGGCGAGCTCGTAGACGAAGCGCCCGAAGATTTCGCGGAGCGCCAAGGTGCTCTCGTCGAGAAACATCGCTCGCGGCAAGAATCGATTCGCGCCCGCGTTCGCGTTCGTCGAACGATAATCCACGGGGAGAAGATCCACCGACAACCCCACGGTTTTGAATGCGTCGACGGCGCGCGGCATATGGAAGGCGCTGGTGACGAGCAGGAGACTCTTGTAGCCGCGCTGGAGCACGAGCTGCCGCGTGTCGACCGCGTTCTCACGCGTGTTGCGCGACTCGCGTTCGACGACCAAGCGCGACGGATCGATCCCCCAATCTTCGAGCTGTTTTTCGAGCACGCGGCTCTCGACGATCGGATCTTCGGGTCCCGAAGGACCACCCGAAAGGATCGCGTTCTTGGCGCGACCCTTCCTGAGCAGGTCGAACGTGACGAGCAAGCGCTCGATGCTGTCGTTGTACGCGGTCTGGCCCCAGGTCGTGGTCGAGTCGTGATCGACCACGCCACCCAGTAAGATCACCGCGTCGTAAACGACGGTCGACCGCACCGACGGTTGCGTCTCTTTTTCGAGGTGCTCGAACAAGCCGTTCGCGACGGGTTGGATCGAGAAGAGGTAGAGCACCAGCGCTGCCGCGGCGCAGGTGAAGCGTGGATTTTGCCAACGGTCCCCGAGCAGCCCGTAGAGCGCGAGGAGTAGCACCCAGGTGAGCGGGCTCAGGAGGACGTCGAGCGTCTTCGAGAGGACGTAGAACACGGCGCGGACGTTATACGAACTAACGTCGATCGCTCAGGACGGGGTCGTCTGATCGGGCGACGTCGGCGCGGGCGGCTTGTCCTTCTGGATTGCCGTTGGCGCACCGTGGTCGCCGCCGTGCGTGCCGTCACCCGCCAGGCCTTCGCGGAAGCTCCGGATGCCCTCGCCGAGGCCTTTCCCGAGTGACGCCAGCCGGGTCGGCCCGAACACGAGGAGCACGATCACCAGGACGATCAGCCAATGCGCCATACTCATCGAGCCCATGATGGTGGGGTTCCTACCACGTTCACCCGGGCTTCGCCATCGACGGGCCGCGGCTGGGGCCCGCGGTTCGGGGCTACTATCGGGCCTACTCTCGCTGACGCCCGAAAACCTTGGATTCCGGTGGCACCGACTTCACGATCCAGACGCTACCGCCGATGACGGATCCGGCCCCGATGACGGTATCGCCGCCGAGGATCGTCGCCCCAGCGTAGATGGTGACGTCGTCCTCGATGGTGGGGTGGCGCTTGAACGCGCCCGAGGCCTTTCGCGACCGCGGGACGCTCAGCGCGCCGAGGGTCACCCCTTGGTAGATCTTGACGTTCCGGCCGATGATCGACGTCTCGCCGATGACCACGCCGGTTCCGTGATCGATGAAGAAGCTCTCGCCGATCCTCGCGCCGGGGTGAACGTCGATGCCGGTCTCCGAGTGAGCGTACTCGCTCAAGATGCGCGGGATCATCGGGACGCCTTCGGAGTGCAGCACGTGTGCGACGCGGTACGCCGTGATGGCGCGCACCGCGGGGTAGCTGAACACGATTTCTTCGATGCTGTTGGCCGCGGGATCGCCCTGGTACGCCGCCACGACGTCGGAGTTCAGCAACCGACGGAGCTCCGGGATCTCGCGAAAGAGACGCAGCACGACTTCTTGACTGAACCCCGGGGGACGCGGCGAGTGAGCTCGCCCGACCCGCTCTTCGTACGTGACGGCGCGCTCGATCTGTTCGACGAGCGCGCGATGCGCGGGGTAGAGGTGCTCTTCGATCGCGAACCGGAGATTGTCCACGCCGATCGAGCGACGGCTGTAAAAGCCCATGTAGATGACGGGCGGAAGATGAGTGAACGCGTCGATGACCGCGCGCCGGTTCGGTAGCGCGGCGCTCTCGAGATTGTTGATCTCGAGGGCGCTTCCGTAGCTGGCCGTGATCTCGTCGATCGCGGCTTCCACCTCGGGGGTTCGAGACGAATCGGTCATGCGTTGCCGGAAGGACCGCGGAGCCGCGTCCTTCTGCACTGCGGGATCTACGTCAGGGACCGCAATTCTGCTACTTTCGCGGGGCTTTGCGCCGAAAGCGCCCTCCAACGACGGCAAGCGCTCATCGAGCATCGTCGGAGCATAAGTCGGGGTTTTTCCGCCGCCAGGGGCGCATTTTCGCCTCGATGGCCTGCGTCAGCGCAAGGTCGAAGGGCTCGAGTGACGCGCTGCCGCAGTGCGTCCTTCGAGGACCGCTCCGTCGACCGTCATGGCGGTGATGACGCCGATGTCGGCGTGGAGCGCAACGAACGGCGCGGTCCACGCCGAATCTTCCCAGGCGCGGAGCCAGGTCGCGCGCGGCTCGGAAGTTTGAGACCAAAGAAACCCCGTTCCCCCCACCCAGGCGCGTCCTTGGAC
>DATBBD010000051.1:0-6855 GCA_036271175.1 Polyangiaceae bacterium
GCCGCGGCGTGCTCGGTACAAGCCCCGTGCAACGAGAACTACGGTGACATCGAATCCAAAGCGCTGAGCGCGCTCGACCGCATCGAGGCGAATCCCCCCGAGGTTCCCGTCGATGGGGGAATAACGACGACTCTTTCCGCCGAGCTCGTCGCCGCGGTTTTCCAGAGCGCGATGTACTCGGCTCTGTCCATCGCCTACCTCCCGCAGATCATTCAAGAGATCTACGACGAAGACTATTCGCTCTTCGTACCAGCGCTTTCCACGGAAAGTTCGACGTCCGCGCTCCTCGATAGAGCGACGTACTTTTCGACGGTTTGCGCGGAAGACGCTCCGTTCTCGTCTCCCGCGGCGATGAACGCGCGTCTCGAAGCGATGCCGGAGGCCTGGAGGCGTTGGTTCGCGCCCACATCGATCTTCGACGTTTGCAACGTTTGGCAAGTGCCCGCCGCGCCCGCCGTCGAGCATCAACCGGTCGACAGCGCCATCCCGACCCTGGTCATGTCGGGTGCGTTCGATCCCATCACGCCGCCGAGCTACGGCGCGCTCGCTGCACAAACGTTGGTGCGCTCGCAGAGCGTCGTTCTCACCGAAGAAGCCCACGGCTCTTCCACGAGCCCTTGCGGCGAACGGATCCTTCGAGATTTTCTGAACGACCCCTCGGCGGCGGTGGATTCGACCTGCGCCGTCGAGGCGTCCATCTCGTTCGATGCGTTGAAAGCGCCGCGCGCCCTCGCCACGCTGACGTTCGTAACGCCCGATCGGCGACCGCCGCCCGACGTCGTGGCGCGACTTCGTCGCCCCTCTACGTTCCCGTTTGCGCCTCTGGCGACGCTCGCGGCACATTCGGCGCCGGTCGCGCCGCCCGCGTGTAACAATCGGAGTCGCTCATGCAAGTCACGCCGTATCTGTATTTCAAAGGTTCCTGCGAAGCCGCTCTGAAGTTTTACGAAGCGTGCGGGTTGGGCACGATCAAGGAGCTTCGCCGATACGCCGGAACGCCCTTGGCGGAGCGTGACGGGTCGGCGTGGGCCGACAAGGTTTTGCACTCCGTCTTCGAAGGGCCGGGCATACGGCTGTGCGCCTCCGACGGGCACGACTCGGAGCCGATGAAGGGATGCGCTCTTCTCGTCGAGAACGGCGATCCCGATGCCGCAGCAGCGCTCTTCGATGCTCTCTCGAGTGGGGGTAGGATCACGGTGCCCTTCAAGAAACAATTCTGGGGCGATCACTACGGCAACTTCACCGATCGATTCGGCGTGCAATGGGCGGTGAACAGCAACCCCGGTTCGTGAAGGAGCTTGGTCGCGACGCTCGGGCGATCGGTTGCTCGATGCGGTCGCTTCGTGGCGCGTCGAGGGTCGCGTCATGGCTCTCGAGTCGTCGTTTTCGCCTTCCAGAAGAACCCGCGTCTCGTCCGATCTGCGCGGAAGGCGTCGAGCGCGTCGAAATCGAGCGGAACGACACGGACCGCGCCGTCGATCCCGCGAAAGAGATCGAGCGGAGCCACCGCGGTCGGATCGGCAAAGCCAGCGACTCCGGATGGCGAATACGCGCCGCCGGTCGCGTGATGCGGCCAGTCGCTGACGCCGACGTACGCACCGAATTCGTACGCTCGCGCGACGGCGAGGTGCTGCCAAAGCGCGCGCGAATACTCCGGCGTCGGCTTTCGCGAGACCGAGAAGGCGGGCACGAGCACGAGATCCGGGAGCGCGCTGGCGCGATAAAAAACGTCCGAGAACCAGAAATCGGCGCAAATCAAAATAAGGAGCCGCTTGCCGCCGACCGTGACTTCGCCAAACGAACCACCGGGATCGACCCTCCCGCGCTCCTCGGCGTAGGGGCGGAGCTTTTCGTAAGCCGCGATGATCTCGCCGCGATCGTTCGCGACGACGCCGGTGTTCACTTTGCCGGCACCGCGCGCCTCGTGATGCGAGCCGCCGACGACGTGACACCCGAGGACGCGCGCGAGCTCGGAGATTCCGGCCTCGTACGTCTCACGCGATTCGCCGAGGTCGAAGTGCTCCGGAAGAAGCACGACGTCGTCGGCTTCGAGGGTCGCGACGAGGGGAAGGAGGAGTTCGCGCGCGGTCGCGGCATTGTCGCTTCCCGGGTCGAAGGAAAGCTCCGGCTGAGTCAGGACGAGCTTCATCGTCGGACTCTAGTCGATCGATCGCCGCGCGCCCCGCCTCGAACGCGAGCGCCGCTGTCGTCCGTTTTCGTTCCCGCAGTCGGCTCCCTTTTTAGGCGGCGGCAACGGTCGCGCGGGGCATCATCGACGGTTCGTGCGAGTCGCTCGCAGCGAGCAGCGCCCGAGCGCACGGCTGGATCACGTCGAGCATGATGCGACGCCCGAGCTCGGCGCGTCGTTCGCCGTCGAGCACGCCGTGACCGACGACGATCGCGTCGAGAGCCGCGTGCGGTGCGTTTCGCGCTGCCTCTTGTCGCGAGTGCGTCTCGCTGTCGACGATGGACGCGAGCGCACGCGTGGTCTCGTCGCGCAGCGACTCGGGGCCGCTCTCCAGAGCCCATTTCACGAATCGCCATGCGAGTTCGGCGTGTCGCGCTTCGTCCGTCGCGACCCGGGCAAGCGCGGTGCGAACGGCGAGGTCGGTCGCGTGAGCGAGCGCCTCGGTTGCCTCGACGGCGGCGACGGTTTCGCCGATGCACCCTTCGAGGATCGCAGTACGCACGACGTCGAGTGGCGATCGCGACCCGAGCGCGAGCCCCACGTCGAGCGGACCAGGTCCGATACCGCGCCCGGCGTAAGCACTCGCGAGCGCGAACGCGTCCCTCGCGTGGATGGTCTCGTCGAGCAAAGCCGTCTGGGCTTCGAGCACGAGCGCGGGTGGCGCGCCGAGCGAAAGGAGCTCGAGGGTAAAGCGCGCGAACGCCGCGATCGACGCGTGCTCCATGAGCGCGACGTCGGTCCACGCTTCGGCGAGACGCTCACGCGCCGCGACCTCGAGGCCCGCCAGCTGGGGCCGAAGGTCCGAACGCCACGTGTCCGTCGTCGTCACGTTCGCGACGCGCGCCTCGCCCCCGACGAGAAACGGACGACCCGTTCCACACGGGCGACGCGGCGCGCACTCGTGATGATCCGTCACGTACGCGCAGAGCGGCATGTCCGTCGTGCAATCGGCGTCGGTGAGACACGTGTCCTGGGCCGTCTGACAGGCGAAGGTCTCACCACAGAAGCCGTCGCCCGAGGTGATGCACAGGAAGCCGGCGCCGCAGTCCGCGTCGATCGTACAATTCGCGGTGGGTACGCATTGGCCGATCGGATCACCACAGCCGCAGATCTCTCCCGTCCCGCAATCGGCGTCGGTTCGACAACCATAGTTGCAAGAACAGCCGCCGCCGAGCGCACTCGGGTTGCAATAGCCGTTTGGTTGGTCCTTGCAGTCCGAGTCAGTCGCGCAGGCGCCGTACGCGATGCTCGCGTCCGTCACGTGGCCCGAGCCGCACTCGCCGGATCGTGGCAGCGCAGTCGCGCACTCGAGCTTCTTCGTGCGATGCGAGAACCCTCCGTCGCAATTCACGAACCCCGTCGGCTTCCCATCGGGCCCGAGCCGCGGAGTCGGATGAACGCAGACCGACGAACCGGCGTCCGTTCCCGAATCGCTGCCGGCATCGCGCCCGCCGGACGCCGTTCCACCGGCGCCCGACACACCGCCGCTCGCCGCGCCCCCGGTTGCGACGCCGCCGCCGGTGCTGGTGCCTCCGGAATTGACGCCGCCCGTGTTGCTCCCTCCGGCGCCCGCCTGGCCTGTTCCGCCCGTGCCGCTGCCGCCGGTGCCGCTGCCGCCCGTGCCGATACCGCCCGTGCCCGCGTCCATCGGGGCTCCGCCGCTCGACGAGCTACTACACGCGACGAGCGGTGCGAGCCCCAGCGTCGCGAATAACGCGTTCCGAAAGACGCCGAGCGACGTTCGCAGTCGCAGCGTTGTTTTCGACTCACTCCGACGCCCGTCGTTTCGTACGGTCATGTGTGATCGGTGTGGACTGCCCGAACGAAGTTATCAAGACCTCGTTTGCAGTCGCGACCCGGCAATTGTTAGAGAAAGATGAAGGGAAGGTGCCCGTCCGTCGCTGCCGGGAGACGCGTTGCTTCAGATGACCGCGACGGCTCGGTCTCGTCGGAGCGCGCGTGGACCGTCTATCGCCTCACGTAGAGTCGCACGCGATCGGTAACCAGCTGGCCGCTGTCCGATTGCTCGTACGCCGGGATGCCGCTGCCGAAGCTGCTTTGCGAGCCCACGGCGAACCACCAGCATCCGCCGGTGTTGCCGTCGAGGGCGGCGTTGCCATCGTCGGAGCCGAGCCCGTTGAACGTGCCGCAACCGATTTGATTCGGCGGGTTCATCGTGATCGAAGAGAGCGTCCCACGGGTGGCCGAAAGCGGATCACCCGTCTGCACCCAGGTCGCGTACTTCGACTCGTCCTGACCGTACGTGAGCCGCAGCTCGTAGTCGCCGGTGGTGCGCACGAACGCGGACAGATGATTGAGGACGCCCCACTGTCCGCCGTTGGGTGCGGTATTGGTGACGCCCGCGAGCCAGGTCGGAATCGTGAGGTATCCGCCATCGACCGAGACGTCCTGGTCGTTCACTTGGGTCCAACCGCCGTTCGTCATGTCGCAGTAAACGTCGAACGGTGCCGTCGGGCCGCTGCCATCGACGTCGATTTGATACACGCCGTTCGTGAGCGACGGGTTGCCGGCGAGTAGCCCCTTGCAATCCTGTGAGTTGCCGGCGTTTCCGACCGTGACGGGAACGTCGATGACTGCGCCGAAAAGGCCTGCGTCCGTTCCGGAGAGCTTACGCATGCCCCACTTCTGCTCGTATGCGCCGCCCGTCGATGGAGCGGTTACCTGAAAGGTGAACGTTGCCGCCGATCCCATGGGGGTCGCGACTTTCACCGGAGTGTAGGTGGCGCCCCAGAGATTGCCCTTGGTGTTTTCGGTCCATAGTCCATACGTACCGTCGGCCGCCCATGTTTGGGTGCCCGTGTTGTTCATGCTGACCGTCACCGTCGCGGTCTGCCCCGGGGTCATGGTCGTCGGAAAGTTCTGGGAGCCGACCGTCGCGGCTTGCGCGGGATTGTTCGTGACGTCGATGGGCACGTCGACGCAGAAATTGCTGGCCTGAAAAAGGCCGAATCCGGAGACGCCCGAATCGGACATTTCGCGCATGAAGTGAACGGTGCCCGTCGTCGAGGGCGCTCGAATCGTGAAGTTCCAACTCACCGATGCGCCCGGAATGACCGACCCGCGAACCGCCGAGCTGCTCTGCGCCCAGAGGTTTCTCGGCGTGTCTTCGCTCGTCAGGTAGAAACCATCGACCCAAGTACCGGTGCCCGCATTCTGCACGGTGACCGTCACTTTTCGATTTTCGCCGGGCGTCAGGGTCGTGGGCAACGTGCTCGACCCCGCCACGTAGGTGCAACCCCACTCGCGCGACGCCGAAGTGCTCACGGTGATCGGGATGGAGACCATGTCGCCGAAGTCGCCGAACCCGAAGGAGCGCATTTGGGCCATGAAGGTGTGCGCGCCGAGCGCCGTCGGCGCAATGACCAGAAACGAGAAGGTGTAGCTATCGCCCGTCGCGACCGTGCTGGTGACCGGCGTATTGACCCAGGTCCACTCGCTGTCCTGGGTGTTCAACGCGAACTTCGGTGCGATCGCCGTCCAATCGTTGGTCGGCGACGCGGTGCCGGTGTTCTGCATCGTTACCGACACCTTGTTTCGTTCGCCCGGATACCAGCTCGATTTCATCGTGGACGAGACGTACACAGCGTTACTGCCCGAGGCCGCCACCGCTTCGGAAACCGTATCGACGGAGGCGCCTTCGTCGTGAACGCCTCCCCCACAAGAAACCGCGGACAGCAAAACGAACGCACAGGTGGGGTATTGCTTCATCGAGCCGTGCGGGGAGCAAAGAGCGAGCCAGAGGCGCCCTGCGCGATCGTCGAAAAACGGAGCCGCGAGAACGGCCCGATTCGTCGATTTCGGCCGGGGAAAACGTCAATGTTCCGTCGTTCATGCCATTGGATTGGCATGTCGAAGTTCGCCCGTTCGTTGCTCGGACCGGTACACTAAACTGCTCACCGATGCCCGAGTCGTTGTTCGTCAGAGACGGTGATCGGTACGTCCCGACCGTGCTGTCGCGGGGGCCGTGGAGCCCCGATGCTCTTCACGGCGGGCCACCCGCGGCGCTCCTGGCTCGCGCCGTCGAGCGATTCGAAGGGGCGGAGTTTTTCGTGTCGCGGCTCACCGTCGAGTTGCTCCGTCCGGTGCCCCTCGAGCCGCTCACCGTGACGGCGCGGCTGTCGCGTCCCGGTCGGAAAGTGCAGCTCGTGGAAACGTCGCTCCGCACCGACACTCACGAAGTCGCGCGCGCCACCGGACTTCGCATTCGCGTCAAAGAGATCCCGCTGCCTCCCGATCTCACCGACGAGCCGCCGCCGCGAGCGATCCCCGAGCGCAGCGCCGCGTCGGTGCACGCGCCGGTGTTCGGTGACGGATTTCACAACCGCGCGGTCGAGCATCGATTCGCGTACGGCAGCTTCGTCGACCGCGGTCCGGCGCTCGATTGGATGCGCCTGCTCGTCCCGCTCGTTCCCGACGAACCGACGACCGCACTCCAGCGCGTCGCGGCGCTCGCCGATTTCGGCAACGGCATCTCCTCGGTACTGCCGCCGACGCACACGTATATCAACCCGGACCTCACGGTGTCGCTCCAGCGCTATCCGCGCGGCGAATGGATCTGCCTCGACGCGAAGAGCCGCATCGAGACGGCCGGAGTCGGTGTCGCGGAGAGCCGCCTCTACGACGAAACGGGACGCATCGGCACCGCG
>DATBBD010000052.1:0-4844 GCA_036271175.1 Polyangiaceae bacterium
CGAGCATGCGCCGCCGCGACTGCGCCTGCTTCGTTTTCTGCCCGGCGATGTTCCGTCGAATGAAATCTTCGGTCTTGGCGACGAAGGCGGCCTGCTCTTCCGCCGTTTTCTCTTCGCGCGCGAGATCTTCGGCGCGCGCGACTTGGTAGGCGCTGAAAGTGAGGGGATAGGTTCGAAACTTCGTGCGCCCGAGCTCGAAGGTCATCGGACACACGCGGTCGAGAAAGGCGCGATCGTGCGACACGACGAGCACGGCGGCCTTCATCGCCTTCACCAGGCCCCCGAGCCAGTCGATGGTCTCGAGGTCCAAGTGGTTCGTCGGCTCGTCGAGCAAGAGAACGTCGGGAGATTGTGCGAGCACCGCGCCCAGCTCGAGGCGCCCGTGCTCGCCGCCCGAAAGACTCGCCGTGGGCCGATCGAGAGAGCGCTCCGAAAACCCGAGGACGTCGGCGATGGCGGCGACGCGGTGTTCGAGCTCGTCGGCGCCGAGCGCGTGGTAGCGATCCATGACGTTCGCGAGGTGGTCGAGGTCGGCTTGTTCGCCGCTCGCGGCGCTTTCCTGGGCGAGGGCGAGCTCTCGACGAAGACGGAGGGCGTCGCCGAAACCCGACAGGAGCACGTCCATCACGGTCCCGACACGCGCCGTTTCGTGACTCTGGCGGTAAAAGGCGAGGGTCTTCTCGCGTTCCAGGGTGACCGCGCCGCGGTCGGGTGCGAGCTCGCCGGCGATCAGGCGAAGGAGCGTCGTCTTGCCGGCGCCGTTCGGCGCGACGAGGCCGGCGCGCTCACCCGGCGACAGCCGAAACGTCACGCCATCGAACAAGGCATCGCCCGCGTAGCCGAAGCCGAGATTGGCCACTTCCAGCAAGGACACGGCGCGTGTCTAGCACGGAGTTGCTCCGATCGCGTTGTCGCGCGAACCGTCCGCTCAACTGCCGGCGAGGTCGTCGGTCTGGGGCGGCCGGGCGGCATGACGTGCACGTTGCGCCAGGCTGCGGACCGCGTCGATGAGCCCGATCGCGATGTAAAACGTGATGAGCCAGACCAGGACGAACGGCGGCCGTGTCACCTGCCAGACGAACGCGCTCGACGCGATCGCGAACAGCACCAAAAATACGGTGCCGAAGTTCAGCTGCAGATCCTTGAAGGACCGGAAGTGGATGTTCGACACCATGAGCAGGCTGAGCACGATGGTGACGACGAAAAGCGTGACGGTGTACCGCTCGTCGCCGAGCGCTCCGCCGACGGCGTGGTTCGCGACGAGCAGCGAAATGAGGATGCCCGCGGCCGGCGGGATCGGAAGACCCACGATGTACTTGCTCGGTTTGGCCTGAGCGCCCTCGTTCGACCCGCTGAGCACGTTGAACCGCGCGAGCCGGATCGCGCCGCAAGCCGTGAACAGGAACGCCGTGAGGAGGCCGGGCGTCGGAAAGCGATAGAGGACCCACTTATAGACGAGCATCGACGGCGCGACGCCAAAGGAGACGATGTCGGCGAGCGAGTCGATCTGGAGGCCGAACGCGCTCTGGGTGCGGGTCATGCGTGCGACGCGGCCGTCGAGGAGATCGAACAGCATCGCGCAGAGAAGCAGGATTGCGGCGCGATAGAACGCGTCGACCGAAGGGTTGTCCTGGGCCACGACGCGGATGGCGTTGAAGCCACAGAAGATGCTCGCTAGCGTGATGAGGTTCGGCAAGACGAACAACGCCTTGCCCAGATTCACCCGCCGAATGGGCGGCCGCCTGCGACGCCTGAGGCCCGGACTCACGATCCGTGAGGGTAGCTATGGAGCACGGACCCGTCCACCTTCGGGCGTTCGAAACCCCTGTCACATGCCACAATTTGGCCCCGCGCCCGCCATCGCCCTACCATCGACCACTGAATGGACCACACGGCATTTGTTACGCATCGAACGACGCTGTGCGCCGTGGCGATCTTCGCGGCGTCCGCGGTGACCGGCTGTGCGGGTTCGAACCCGATGAAAAAGCAGGTCGTTGCCCTACAAACCGAGGTGACGGAGCTTCGCGCCGATCAGGACCGACTCGAGGAGCGCCTCGCCGCGGTGGAGCTCAGCGGCACGACCCACGCAAAGGCGCCGTCGGTATCCGCGGCCCCGCGGGTCGAGCACCCTCGATTGAAAGTGGTTCACTTGTCTCCGGACGCCGAGGCCGAATCGTCCGACGAGCCCGTCGATGCGCCGGCCGTCGATACCGACAAGACTTCTGCCGACCGACGCCCCATCATTCGAGGAACCGGTGACCGGGTGGTCAAGGTCGGTGATGCCGAGGGAAGCGATGACGGCGCAGCAAGCGCCGAACTCGCGAAGGAAGCGCACAGGAACTGAGCCATGACGTCCGTCTCGAGGATCCGCCGCGCCGTTTCGGCGGGCGTCGTCGTACCGATGCTCGCGGCGGTCGCGTTCGCTCAGAGCACCGGCGATCCGGGAACTGGTTCCGGCGCTGCTCCCCCGTCCGACGCCAACGGCGCCAACGCCGATTCAGCCGGAACCTACGGGCCGCCCACGACGAGCACGACGACGACGTACGCGCCGATCGGTCTTCCGCAACCGGGCGCCGACATCAACCCGGGTCTCCCGTCGAGCTCCCGGCCGTCGTTCGACGCGTCACGTTCGAGCGACAACTTCGATCTCGGCAACAACGGAGGCGACGGGAGCGCCGTGCACGGTGCTGCGGACGCCTCGGGCGCGGTCGGCAAGGCGAGCGGGATGGTGCCGGTGTTGCACCACGTGCAGCGCGGCGACACGCTCTGGGATCTCTGCGCGGGCTACTTCAACAACCCCTGGCTTTGGCCGAAAATCTGGAGCTATAACCCGCAGATCCAGAACCCTCACTGGATCTACCCCGGCGACGAAGTCCGGCTTCGCACCGACGGCGGGCCCGGGCAGGGCGGCGCTCCCGCATCGTCGTCGATCGTGCTCGGTGGACGGCCCGGTGGTGGGATGCAAGAGGGCGGCGGCTTCATCTCCCGTCATCCACTCGTGTCGAAGGACACGGTGTTCTTGCGGGACGCCGGATACATCGACGATCCGAAGAAAGAAGTCCTAGGCGAGCTCGTCGGTGCCGAAGAAGAGCAGATGCTCCTCACCGAGGGGAACAACGTCTACGTCATCATGCGACCCGGGGTCGATGTGAACGTCGGCGATCTACTCACGGTATTTCGCCCGATTCGAACACCGAAATCGGTGCCCGGTGCGCGCCAGCCGCCCGGCGAAATCATCGCCTTCAAGGGCACGGTCAAAGTCGACCAATGGAACCCGACGACTCGCGTCGCGCGCGGGCAGCTCATCGAGTCGCTCGACATCGTCGAACGCGGCGACAAAGTCGGCGCGATTACCCGGCGGTTCGACGTCGTGCCGGCCAAGCCGAACACGAGCGAGGTCTGGGCTCGCGTGCTCACGAGCATCTATCCGTACGAGCTCATCGGCCAGCAGCAGATTGCTTTCATCGACCGGGGCTCGAAGGACGGGCTCGAGGTGGGTAATCGGCTCGCCATCGTCCGGCGGGGCGACGCCTGGCGACACTCGCTCGAGACGACCACGACCATGGCCCGAACGCAGGTGCACCTCGAGGTTCCGGAGCATGTCGATATCGATGTGACCCCGCTCGACGGCAAAGACTCGGATTTCCCCGAGGAGGTGGTCGGCGAGCTGCGAGTCCTGAGTACGAGGGATTACAGCGCGGTGACGCTGGTCACCTCGACGAGGTACGAGATCGAGGCGGGCGATCGCGCCGTGGCCCGCAAGGGATACTGAGTCGGCTCACCGCCGACGAGTCATGTTACCGTGAGTACGATGGCCCATCAGGCCATAGCTCTCATCATCGCCGAGCCGGCGGACGCGGAACGCGCCGCCTTCGAGGCGGCGTGCCACGAAGCCGGGTTTCAGACGGCGTTCGAGCCGTCCGCTGAGGTTGCGACCAGCAAGCTCGGAGGGCGCCCCTACGACGCGTTGATTCTCGACATGAGCACGCCGGGTGCGGCGCTCGTGTGCATGCGCGCCCGTGGCAAGCTGCTCCGGAATCGCATTCCGATCCTCGCGTTCGTCCCGGGGGAAGACGAAGCCGCGTTCGCGCGCGCGTACCGCGCCGGTGCCGACGAGGTGTTCGTCGCGGGTCGCCCCGAGCTTCTGACGTCGCGGCTCGAAGCCGTTGCCCGGAGCGGCGCGCCGCAGCCGCCGAGCCCCCGCGGGGACGCGGTCGTCGCCGACGGTGATCGGGCTCGCGGAGAGGTGCTCGAACGGGTCCTTCGCGACGCCGGGTTCAAGGTCGAGCTCGCCATGGACGCTTTTGCGGCGCGTCTGCAAGTCGGGCGGCCATCGCTGAAGGTCGCGGTCGTCGACGCGGCGCTCGAGGACGTGACGTCGCTCATCGCGCAGGCGAAGGGCAAAGGCGCGCGCTGCGCGTGGGTGATCCGCGTGCGCCCCGAGCAGCTCGACGAGGTCGGACAAAAGCTGCTGCGCGTCGAGCGCGCGACCGCGGTGAACGCGTACGGTCCGCCCGACGACGTGCTCTTCGAGACGAATCGGTTGCTCGAACCGCCGGCGTCGGAAAATCGCGCCGATCCGCGGCGTTTGTACGGCTCCGTCGTCCGATTGCGCTTCGAGGACACCGGCAAAGAGGACTTCGGTTACACCTACAACGTCAGCTCGGTCGGCGTCTTCGTGCGGACGCTCGCGCCGCCCGCGGGCACCGCGGTCACGATGGAGCTCATGCCGCCCGGGCGCGGCGATCGCGTGCGGCTCGAGGGTGAAGTCGTGTGGCGTCGCGAGTTCGGTGCGACGCGCAAGGAGCCGGTGCCCGCCGGGTTCGGCGTGCGCATCACGGGCG
>DATBBD010000053.1:0-5249 GCA_036271175.1 Polyangiaceae bacterium
TAACGAAGCGCCTGCTCCGCCTTCGCGCGCGTCTTGTTCTGGTCGTTCACCGCGAGCGGGATGAGCGAGATCGCCGCCGTCTCCGCGTAATCGAGCAGCCACTTCGAAGCGTCTTGCCGGCTCTTCTTCAAACGGATGAGCGCGTCCGCCATGATCGGCGCCACGTCCACGGCGTCGACCACCGCCAGCGCGTCGATCGCGTTGGCCAGATCGACGGTCGCGTAACGAAGCACGGCCTTCAGCCCGTCGATTTCGTAGCGACCGATGAACGCCGTCGGAACGTTGCCGTGATACCAACTGAAGACCTCGAGCGGCGCCTCCTCGAGCGTCTTGATCGCCGACGCCTTCGGCAGCTGCATCAGCTTGTAGCTCCCGACCGCGGACGCCTTGTTCGCCTTCACCGCGTCGTCGATCTCTTGGAGGATCGTCTTCTCCTGCGCGGGTTTCGGCGCGTAGTAGCTCTCTTCGTTCTTGAACTGTTTTTTCTGCGCTTCGTTTTTCCAAACGACGCGTGGCGTGTGCGCGAGCGTCTTCACTCGAGCGGAGCGCGGCGTCGCGGCGCGGCGCTTCTCGATCCACGGAGGGCTCGCGAGCACGCGCGGCAAATCCGCGGGCTCGGCTTCGATGACGTTCTCGAAGCGATCGAGCGCCGCTTCGACGAGCGCGCGCTGCTGATCGGAGAGCGACTCGGCGATCTTGCGCGCTGCATCCGGCGCCTTCGAGACGACCGTCCCGAGCACGCTCTTCGCGAGGTCCGCGAGCGCGCCCTTGCCGACGGCGTGCGCGGCGAGCGGCGCGACCGCGAGGGTCGGTGTATTATGCAAGAATTCCGTCGCGGCGGGCCGTACGTCCTTGTGCCCGAGATGATCCGCCATCAGCGCGGCGATTTCCGGCGTGCGGACGAGCGCGACCGCCGCGGCGACGGCCTTGGTCGTGTCGGAGCCCATGCCCGATTTCGCGACGCTCGTCAGGATCGAAACGAGCAGCGGCGCAGAGCGCACGCCGAGCCGCGTCACCAGATTCGGGAGCTGATCGACCGCGTGCTGAAAGCTCCACTGCGCGGCGAGCACGTCGAGCATCGGCTTCATCGCGTCGGGATCCGTCATCGAGAAGAGCGCGGGCCACACGCTGAGCGGGGCTCCGGCTCCGGCCGCCGCCAGGATCTCCTTCGCGTCCTCGCCGCAGAATTCCGGATCGCCGATCGACGCGTCGAGCAGCGGACGCGAGCTCGTGGCCGGAAGGTTCTTGCGCAAATCGCCGACGAGCGCGCGCGCCTTCGCGAGGCCCGCTTCGTCGAGCGACGCGGCCCACTCGCGGATCGGAAGCCAGACCTCGTCCGACTTTCCCCACACGAGCGCGTCGACGTACGGTTTGTCCTCGACCCAAAGTTTCTTCGGCGCGGTCCACGTGTTCGGCGCGTCGCTCATGCGGGCGAGCAGGCCGGCGCGTGCGAGCGCCCGAAGCGCGAATTCGCCGCCCGCTTTCGCGACCCAATATCGACCGAAGAGCTCGCCGGCGTGATCGTCGCGCCACTCGCGCGGCGGCGAGAAGAGGCGATACGCGGCGGCCTCCGTCTCTTCGCTTGGCGTGTCCGGCATCTCGCCGCCGTACGCCTTCTGCACGTTTCGGAGGATCGCCGCCACCGGTGGCTCCGCGGACTTGATCGCGGCGTCGATCGCCTGGGAAATTTTCGCGAAGCGATCCTGGAGTCGTTTGTAGGGCTCGCTCGGGGGCTTGGGCTTGAACGTGCGGCTCGTTCCCGGGTTCGGGGCGGCCCGCTCCATCAGGCGCGCGGAGGTGTCGATGGCAGAACGTTCGGATCCGAACGAACTGCTCGCGGGGGCGGATTTCCGCGGGGCGGGCGTGGCCGCCACCGGCGCCGCCGCAGTCCTCGTCGCCGCGGCGGGCGTCGCCGCGACGGGCACGGGCGCGGGCGTCGCAGCCGGCTTCGGCGCGGGCGCCGGCGCGGCCTTCGCGTCGCCCTCATCGTCCGCGGACGCCTCGCTGAACCCCTGCTTGATCTTCTCGGCGACGAGCGTCTCGATCTCGTCGTCGGCCTCCGACTCGCTCTTGCAACGCTTGATGCGTGTCTGCCCGCCGTGACCGATCTTGCCGAACGAAATTCGAAGCGTCGTCTCGCGGCGCTCGACCTGCCAGAACTTGTCTTCGCCTTTGTCCTCGAGCCGGCGCATGGCCGCTCAGACTATCGCGAAAAAGTTCAGGTTGCGGGCGTGTGTTTCTCGACCAATTTGCCGAGGCGCGGGAGCGCTTGCTCCACGTTTTTCTTCGCGCTGCCGCGGAGCTTGTCGTACGTGCTGCGGACGACGCCGCTCTTGGCGGTTTTCGCGCGCGCGTCGGTGATCGAGAGGAGCGCGTCGGCCACGCGCGGCCCGTTCGCGACGAAATGCTCGCTCGGCTTCTTCTTCTTCTCGACGGCCTCTTGATAGAACGGCTCGAGCGCTACGGCGAACTCCGGCAAGAGATCGCCCACGACGCCGCGGATGAAGCCGGGCTTGATGCCCTTCACGGCGCTGTACCCGGCCTTGAGCGCGAGCCCGGAGATGCCGCCTTTGTCGGCGACTTCCGCGTCGATGAGCTGCAAACAGTCGTCGACCACGGTCTCTTTCTTGTCGGCGGAGCTGAGCGCTTCCGGCAAAGTCGTCATCCGGAGTCGCTTAGCACAGAATCAGTTCACGCACGTCGGCTGGATGGTGTCGCTCTTGTCGTTCGTGTCGTTGCACTCGTGGAACGTCGGGTTTTTCGGGTCGATGTAGATCGCCGCGTAAAACGACGACGACTTGTCGGCGGGCGACGAAAGCGTGACGTCGATCGTCTGCGTTTGCCCTGGGAGCAGCGGGCTCGTCGTCGTGACGGTGCCGACGAGGATGTCGCCGGGCGTCACGAAGACGTTCGCGACGACGCCCGCAGGCAAACCCGATTGACCGATGTTGCGAATCGACACGTGCGCGACGACCGGGTTCACGCAATCTGCGGTGAGCGACACGACCGCGTCGGGCGCGTTGAAGATGCCTTTGTCTTGCACGTTCTGGCGGAAGTCGTTCAGCCACGGCAGCGTCCAGTTCCGCGTCTCGCCCTTCGGGATCGTTCCGTAGATGTTCGGCGACGGGCACGCGTTGTCGCTGTCGTCGCAGACGTTCGACACGTGGTAGCTGTGCTCGTTCCAGAGCGTGCGCGTGCCGACCCACGAATCGGCCGTGTCGCCGATCGCGACGAGCCCGCGATACGACGAGTTCGTCTGCGGTCCCGGCGTCCAATACTGACCGTTGATCGACAGCTTGCCCTGCTCGTAACCGATGCAGTTCCAGTTGTTCATGTCGACGCCTTGCGACGGGATGAGCATCTCGGCGTGACCATCGCCGTCGATGTCGGCGACGATGGACGCTTCGGTCGCCGTGAACGACGAGTGCGAGACCGCAAGGCGGACGTTGCCGTTCGTTCCGTCGAAGACCCAGAGCCAGCATTCGTCGGCGTAGATCACTTCGGCTTTTCCGTCGCCTTCGAAGTCGAAGACCGTCGAGCCCGTGACCGACGACGAGAAGTCGTGGTTGCCGGCCTTCCACAAGAGCGTCATGCCCGTGATCACGTTGTTCGTGATCGTCGGCTTCACGACGGAGTAGTAGTTCGCTTGCGCGATGCCGATCTCCGGGTAGCCGTCACCGTCGAAGTCGGCGACCGTCGGCGCGCCGCCGCCGCCCGTGCCGGGCAGCACGAACGGGCCGGTGATGATCGCGCCCGTCGCGCCGTTCAAGATCCACACGTCGCCGTTGCCGACGACGATGACCTCGGGCGCTCCGTTCTTGTCGATATCGGCGACCGCGGGAAAGCCGTTGTTGACGTTCGTGTTCTGCCAGAGCACCTGCCCGTTCGATTTGTACGCCGTGTTTCCTGCGACGAGCTCGAGGTTGCCGTCGTTGGCTTGATCGACGTCCGAGAATGCGGAGAGCGCTTGATCCGTCGTGCCGCCGGTGCCTTTGCCGCCGACCCACGCGCGCTTGAGCGCGCCGCCGCTCATCGTCCAGACGGTGTCGGCGTAGGCGATCTCGGGCCAGCCATCGAGGTTGATGTCGGCGATCGCGAGACCGCCGCCCCAGCCGGCGTTCGCGTTGACCGTGCCGTACGGAAGATCGCTCGTGTACTTCACGGCGCCCGTGTGATCGACGACGACGATGTAGCCTTCGGCCGTCATCGCGACGATGTCCATCAAGCCGTCGCCGTCGACGTCGCCGGTCGCGACCGAGAGGCCCGCCATGAATCCGATCGACGAGCTCGACGCCTTCGCGAGCGACCACACGTCCTCGCCGGTGCGGCCGTCGACCATGCGGAGGACGCCGTTGTGGCACGCGTTCGGATAATTCACGTTGTTCGCCGCGTTGCAGTTGACGGTGCCCGTGTCGCCGCTGACGAAGACGATGACGGGCGAGTCGAGCGCGTCGATTTTTCCGTCGCAGTTCGTGTCGTAGACGCGGCCGACCGTCGGCGTCGCCCAGACGTCCTGCGCGTTCGGCGAGACGGTTTCGCTGCCGCCCCACGTCCACTTCGTCTTCGCGTTGAGCAGGCCGCCGGGCGGCGGGTGGTACTCGCAGTCCGCGATGCACGTGCCGCCGTCCGCGGTCGTGCCCGCGTCGCCTGGGCACGTCGGCGGAAGTGGAAGACATCGCCCGAGGGAAGGAAGCGGCTCGCTGCAACCGGCTTCGAGGCCGCCGTCGCTCACGCCGCCGTCGTTGTCGCCGAGCGCGGGCTCGCAATATTCGTTGGGCGCGCAGTCGGCGCCGCTGCGGCACGTGTTGCCGGGCACGACGCACGAGTCGAAGAGGCAGACGGTTCCGCCGCCGCAGCACGCGCTGCCGCAGACGTGCGCTGCGGTGTCGCAACACTGGCCGCCTTTCATGCAGACGCCGCCGTCGCAGTCCGTCGACGACTTGCAGCCCGCGTCGCCGCCGAAGGGCGAGTCGCCAAGGTTGCCGCCGTCGCCGCTCGGCGCGACGTCGCTCGTTGCGTCGGCGCCGCCGCCGTCGAAGCCGTCTCCGCCGTCCGAGCCGCAACCCACGTGAAGCGCAGCTCCGACGAGCAACGCAGAACCGACCAGCACGACGCCGCGAAACTTCATTGGATGACCCCGACCGTTTGATGCCCAGCCTATGACGTTACACGAAAATGCTATCTCGTCGCCGGTGACCGATCTCAAGGACCTCGATCCGCTCGAGCCGGTATTGCCGCCGGCGGGCGTC
>DATBBD010000054.1:0-3950 GCA_036271175.1 Polyangiaceae bacterium
GTTTTGTGATTCGAAAACGTCGGATCGACGCCGGATCGGTGATTTCCGAGGTTCGGTCGCCCAGGAGTCGCAAGGTCGTCGGCGACCGAGCGGCTCGGGCGTCGTGAACCTGGCTTAGGGTAACGAGCGCCGCTCTCGCGCGATGACGACGCCTCCGTCTTTCAAGTCCGTCTTCGTCGCCGCGATCTTCGCGTCGTTTGCCGTGCTCGTCGCGAGCGGCTGCCACTCCGACGATTCGAATCACAAGGCGCCCGGAGCGCCTCCGGTCCTCGCGCGAGGAGACAGCGTGGTCGTCGAACGCGCCGCGGCGGATTTTTTCGAAGGACGCATCCTCTCGGCGACCGAGTCACGCTTGAAAGTGCAGATGGCGAGCGAAGGGGACCCCGTCGACGTCGCGCGAAGCGACGCTTATCGCTTGCCGGTTCCACTTCACGACTTCCATGCCTCCGACCCCGCGATTTGCCGGACGGCGGATGCGACCTGGTCGGCGTGTCGCGTGACCGGTGTCGGCGATCCGCGAACGGTCACGTTGCTGCCCGGCGAGGTGCGCTCGCTCCGGGCCGGCGATGTGCTTGCACCCACCGAAGTGACGGCACTCGGGATCCGGCGGGCCTTCGACGTGGCCGACACTCGGCGGCGATTCGTCGACCAAGCCGAGCGCGCCGGCGAGCCGGCAAGGCCGCATGGTTGGACGCCCGGGCGCAAGGAACCGGTGCTCGCACGGCGCGAACTCGGTTGGTACGCGGCGCACTCGCTCGGCGCGGGGCCTGACGGTGGCGTCGTCGTGAGCTGGGACTCGGAGGACATTCCCGTCGCGATTCCCGGGGGACACGTGGTGCCGGTGCCGCCGTTCGAGCACACGTTCGTCGTCGGCGAGTTCGTCCTCACGCGGCCGGCCAGCATGTCCGAGGCGTGGGAGGTCGTGCGTATCACCGGGGTCGGCGCGGACGAGGCGAGCGTGGTCGGGCAGACGGGCGAGAGTCGACGCGCACCGCTGAACCAACTCGTCCCGCTGACGCACGGCGCGCCGAGCGAGCGTTAGCAGGTCGTTTTCAACGGCTGCTAGCGCCGGTCACGGGTGCGGCTTCGGGCCCGGCAGATTCGGAAGCGCGCGCGGGTGCACGGCGAGGAGCGCCGCAGTTTGCCCGGCGGCGACGCGCACTTCGATCCGGACGCGGAGCGCCTCCGGGGCTCGAATCGCGCAGGCGTCCGCCATCGCGGAGTACGTCCCGTGCGTCAGCGCGAGCTCTTCGCCGGTCTCGTCGTTCAGCAGCCGGAGATCGACCCCTTCCGCGCCGCGGTCGACGGCGACGGCGACGGTGACGCAATGACTGGCCGGGGTTTCGGCGTGCGCGGTCGTGAGTAACTCCGCGCTCACGCTCTGCACGGTGAGCGCGCCGAGGTCGCGCGGGCTCTTCAGCTCTTGCCCTTCGACCATCCGTTCGAGCAATCGTCCGGCGGCGACGGGGTGCTCGGAAAGTGCCGCCGGCAAGCCGTGGAGGGCGCGCATTTGAACCTCGAAGGGCCCCGACCGCGAGACGGCTTCGACGTCCAGACGACTGCGCTTCGATTCGCCGCAGGCAAACGACGTCGCGACCGCCGTGCCTTCACCGCGCGCGACGAGCGTCCCTGCGGGCGACCAGACCCAGCTCTCGACGCCGCGCGCCGGATCGCCCGTGAGCACGTCGAGGCGCGAGCACCCTTCCGCGGTGTCGAGATCGACGCTCACCCGCTTGCCCACCGAGATCGTTCCTTTGCCGACCGTCGTTGGCGCCGGATACCCGTCGCGAATGAGTCGAGCATCGAACGCCGTACGGCGCTGCTCGAGCGTCGCTGCCGCGTCGGCTTCGTAGACGAAAATATCGTCGGTACGCTGGAGGAGCGGGCCCGGCGAGTCGGCGACGGACAGGACGAGCGCGGTGAGCCCGCGTCCAGCGTGAGGGCGGAGCTCGAGCGTGAGGTCGGTGTGGCGCGTCGCACACACCACCGCAGACGGGTTGTCGTGCTCGGCGGCACTGCGGCCGATGATCCGTCCGTCCGAGTCGAGCACGGTGAGCTCCACGTACGCCACGTCCGCGGACGGCAACGCGAACACGTCGAGACATTGGTTCGGCTCGACCGTCGCCGAGACGCGCGTCGCGAGCCGCGGATCCATCGGAACCGCGGAGCGCCGCACGTCGTGCCAGGCCGAGCCGAGCTCGCGACGGTGCGCGGCGAGCGCTTCGTCGAGGCCGGGCCACACCTCCGCGGCCGCGGGGTCCTCACGAAGTTCGCCCTTCGCGCCGACGGCCTTCGAGACGCGATCGAGATCGGCAGGGCGAAAGAGCTGCTCGGAAACCGTGAAGAGACCGTGCCCCGCCGCAACACGCCCGAACGCGTAGAAATTCGCCGGATGTGGAGGACAAACCACCACACTTGCCGTGTTGCTCGACGTTTCATCGTCGCCGAGTACGGCCCCGTCTTCGGCATAAACGAAAGCGTCGAGATCTTCGATGGATGGGCTGCCGCGAGCCAGCACCAGCACGCAAGCATCTGGCGGTGCGGCCAACCGCCCGCCCAGACTGTCACCCGGTGAACCCGCTCCGGTTGCCAGGATGCGGGCGGGACCGGCTCCCACCGCGGTCGCACGCGCCGCATCGACGGAGATCCAGCGCACGCCCTCCGGCTCGGAAGCAGGAGAGGGAAGCGGCGGAGCCGGCATCACGCTGCGGCTCGCGCGCGGCGCACACGCCGTCGCGGCGGCGAACGCGAGCACCAACGCGGCGCGCGCGGTCATGGCTCCTCCTCGCCGAGGCGCTGTCCGGCGAGCGGCCAGAGCCCGACGACCCAGACGACGCCGCTTCCGTGCGTCTCGACGTTGAGCACCCGCCGCCGCGCGATTCCGGTGCAGAACGAGAGCACGACGGCGGAGTCCGGTTCGTCGGTGTGCGCGCGAGCGTCCGTCGCGCCGAGATCCACGCCGAGAGAGACGAGGCTCGACGAGCCCTCGGTCGGCGTGAGTGCGGCGAGGTAACACTGTCCAGGGTCGGTCTCGATCGGGAGATTCGTGATGCCGCCGATGCCGAGCGACGTGTAGCTCGGCAGTCCCGCGGGAGCCGCCGCGTGGTGTTCGACGAGCGCGCGGCCGATTCGCGCGCGAGCCACGACGCCGAAACTGTCCGGCACGCCGCTCGGGAGCTCGCGAGCGCCGTGCAAAAGGAGCATGGGCGCGTTCGCGCCGGCGCCGGCGAAGACGAGGATCGCCGGCTGGCGTTCACCGGTGCACGCGAGCAGGCTCGCGTCCGGGCTGTCGGTGCGGTCCGTCGCGGCAATGCCGCCCGTGGCCCACCCGAGCTCGGCGTCGATGTCGTGATAAGCGTCCGGGTGAATCGGCGTCGGCCCTCCGAGGATCCCGACCCAATGGCACCCGGGCGACAGATCGAGGAGCACCTTGCCGGCTCCCTCTGCGTTGGCGGAAAACGAACGGCGTTCGACGTTCGAGGCGCCCTCCTCGCGAAACGTGCGCTCGAAGGCCTCGGCGCGTGACGCGAGCGGCGGTCGCGTCAACGGCGGCAGGGTCCGATCGCCGCCCTCGGCGACCGCGCCGGGGTCGCGATGCGGAAGAACTTCGCGAAGATCGGGGACCGCGCCGGGGGACTCGACAGACAGCACCTCGAGCACGCCGTGGGGCGAGCGCAGCTCGATGCCGAGCTCCGAGAGCTCGGCGCGCGCCGGACCGCAGCGTTGGATCTCGGCGGCTCCCGCGACGCTGCCGACCAATCCGGTCGCGCCGGGCGAGTCGTCGTCGGACGCCAGGTGGATCAAAAAGCCCGTCGAGAGCGCGCCGAGCACGGCGAGCGTGGTGCACCCATCGCCGGCGCGGTCGACGGCCGCGGGCGGAAGCGATACCGGGACGAGCGCTCCGGCGGAGTAAAACCGCGGGGGCAGCACCGTGACCGTTCCCAGTGACG
>DATBBD010000055.1:0-2517 GCA_036271175.1 Polyangiaceae bacterium
GTTGCATGGGCTGTCGGAGCCGATCGACATCGCGGTATTTCTGAGCGCGAGCGACCCGATGACCCTCAGCGTCCAGCAGATGCTGTCGTCGTACCAGGCCGAGACGCATCTCCTTCGACCGCGATACGTCGACCCCGATCGCGACCCCGCGGAATTTCTCGCGCTCCAGAAGGAGTACGGCGTCTCGGTCGGCAAGACCGAGGACGGCAAGGTCGTCACCGACGCGAGCCTCGTGATCGCCCACGGCTCGCAGCACTGGTTCGTCAACAACGACGACATGGTCCAGTACAACGAGCGCGACAACACCGCGCGGCCACGGCTCGAGCAGGCGCTCACCGAAGGCATTCGAAACGTGCTTTCGAAAGAAAAGACGCTGGTGTGCTTCACCACGGGGCACCAGGAGCTCAGCGCCGACGACGGCGGACCTCACGGTCTCGCCGAGCTCAAGTATCGAATCCAGAAAGACAACTACACGACGAAGACGGTCGACCTGGGGTCGCCCGAGAAGGACCAGTCGCTCGAGGGCTGTCGCGTCGTGATCGTGCCCGGTCCGGACGTCGCGTTCGATCCGGCGTCGGCGAAGCGGCTCGAGAATTACTTCGCGAAAGGGGGAAACCTGTTTCTCCTCGTGAACCCCATTCTCGACGAGGACAACCGCATCAAGCCGTCGGGGCTCGAGAGCGTCGCCACGCGCGGCGGCCTCGAGCTCGGCGCGGATTTCGTGATCGAGCGGAACCGCGAATTTCGCATGCCGCAGGGGCTCGGCGAGACGTACTTCGCGACGCCGAAGCCCCACGACATCACCGCCGGTCTCCTCGACGACGAAACGCCGAAGCTCCGGCCGCTGCTCACCGCCGCGCAGAGCGTTCGCGTCGTCAAGGACGGACTCGGGCAAGCGCTTCTCGTCACCAGCGCGGACGCGTTCAGCGTGAAGGACATCCGTCCGTTCGTCGACGAAGGCCGCGCCGTCGAAAAACGGACCGGCGACGCGAGCGGGCCGTTCGCGATCGCCGCCGCCGCCGAGCTCGCAAAGCCGGCCGCGTCAGTCGAACGACACGGGCCGCGCATGGTCGTCGTCGGTACCGCGAACGTCGCGTTCGGGCAGGTGTTCCGCGACGCGACGATGCTCGGCGATCGCGTCTTTCTGGAAAGCGCCGTCGCGTGGCTCGCCGCGAAGCCCGCGGTGGTCAGCATCCCCGAAAAGCCGACGCATCCGGCGGGGCTCAGCCTCACCGAGGATTCGCTCGGTGAGACGCTCCGCTACGTCCTCGTGTATTTACCGGGCTCGGCGCTCGGCCTCGGGGTCCTCATCTTGTTCCGCCGCCGCGCGACCGAGCGAAAGTCGCGCCGCGACGCGGCTTCGCCCAAGAAGGCAGGTCGCTCGTGAGCCGCGCGCAATTTCGCGAAAAGCTGACGAACGCCGTACTCATCGGCCTCGCCGTCGCGCTCGCGCTCGTCGTGTTCGCGACGCGAAAGAGCGTCACGACGAGCGAAGCCGAGCTCCGTACGACCAATTTGCTCGCGGTGTATCACGAGTACGAAATCACTCGGATCCAGCTCGAGCGAAAGGTCGACCCGTTCACGTTGGTTCGAACCAAGACCGACGATGCCGGGGTCGGCACCTGGCAACTGACCCAGCCGCGCGTGGAAGACGCCGACCCATTCGCCGTCGAGAAATTGCTCGGCACCCTCGAGTTCGCGTCGTTCGTGCGCCGCATCAAACCCGAAGAAGTGAACCGCGCCGCCTTCGGCCTCGACGACCCGGAATGGGTGGTGCACGTCGACATGGGCGACGTGAAGTACCGCCTTCGCGTCGGCAGGGAAGCGGCGTCGCCGAAGGGCGCGCACTACGTCGAGGTCGCCGGGGAGAACGCGCCGAGCAAGGGCGTCGTCCTCGCCGAAAAGAGCCTGCTCGACGAGCTATCGGTAAAAATCGAAGACTTCCGGGATCGCTACGTGATGCCGTACCTCTCGACGCAGCTCGACCGCATCGTGCTCGAAGGCGACGGCGGCACGCGCAAGCTCAAACGCGCGACGTGGCGCGACGGATGGCGCTTCGACGGCATGCTCGGCGACGCGCGGCTCGGCAGAGTCGCTCTCGATCGCGTCCTCGCGGAGTTTGCGCACACCCGCGCCGAAAAGTTCATCGACCCGGCCGTCGCCGAGAAAACGCTCGCCGGCACGCCGACGGTCACGGTCACGATGGTGCCGACCGACAAGAAGAGCCCGACCGGCGTCGTAGTCGTCGGGGGCAAGTGCGCGGGCAGCGACACCGACGTCGTGGCGATCCGCAAAGCACCCGACGCCACCGCGGCGTGCGTGCCGCGCAGCGTGCTCTCCGGATTGTCCACGCCCGCGGACGTGCTCTTCGATCGGACCCTGTTCTGGCAACGGCCCGACGAGGTGGAGAGCCTCGAAATCCAGCGCGGCGATCAGCGGCTCTCGCTCGATCGCAAAGACATGGGTTTCATCATGCGCGCGCCCCGCGAGGCGCCGGTGGACGCCGAAGCCGGCAAT
>DATBBD010000056.1:0-3606 GCA_036271175.1 Polyangiaceae bacterium
GCCCACGAAGGGCGCGCCATCCAGAGCCGCAGCAAGGAAAGCGTCCTCGGCGAAATCCGCCGCATGACGAAGGACAAGGGCTTTTCCGGCGTCGTGAGCGACATCGGCGGCCCAACCGCGAACATGTACCGGATGCAGTGCACGAAGCCCGAAGTGGAAGCGATCTGCCGCCGTCAGAGCTGCGTCCACCCGACCGTGTGCAAGCTCCTCGGCACCGATCACGCGCCGCTCGTCGACGTGATGCGCTCGGCACGCCAGGTCCCCGGCGTGAAAAAGGTCTTCGTCGCTTCCGGCATTCGCATGGACCTCGCGCGACGCGACAAGACCTACATGAAAGAGCTAGCCGAGCATCACGTCGGCGGCCTCCTCAAGGTCGCGCCGGAACACACCGACCCTGGCGTGCTCGAGCTGATGAAGAAACCGGGCCCGTCGGATTTTCTCGAGTTCGACCGCGAGTTTCAGCGAGCGTCGGACCGCGCCGGCAAGAAGCAGCACCTCGTGCCGTACTTCATCGCGAGCCATCCCGGGAGCGGGCTCGACGAGATGATCGAGCTCGCCGTCTTTCTGAAGAAGAACGGTTACGCGCCCGACCAGGTGCAAGACTTCATTCCGAGCCCGTTCGACATCGCGGCGTGCATGTATCACACCGGCCTCGACCCGATGACGATGACCCCGGTGCGCGTCGCGAAGTCGATGAAGGATCGCAAGCTGCAGCGCGCGCTCTTACAATTCTTCAAACCAGAGAACTGGTACTCGGTGCGCGACGCGCTCGTGCAGGCGAAGCGAACGGACCTCATCGGCGAAGGCCCGGGTTGTCTGATCCCGACGCGGCCACCGCGCATCGCCGACGACCCCGTCCAACGCCGGCGCGCCACGCGGCACACCGAGCAAACCTCGGGCGACCACATCCGCGGCACACCCGGCGGCGCCGGCTATCGCCCGAATCGCAAGACGGCTCGACGACGGACCCGGTCGAACTGAACGCCGGCGGCGTTACGGCGCGAGCGGGCGCACCACGCGGGCGGCCGTCGCTAAGTACGCTTTTCCACTGCGCTTTTCGTCGCTTGACGAAAGCGGGGTTCCGACCAATCATATCCGGACATCTGGATACAGGGATACGTGAACCTCTCGAACTACGTCGAAACGCTGAACCTACTCGGTGACGAGAGCCGGCTCCGGCTCTGCGCGCTCCTGCGCGAACGGGAGCTCTGTGTGACGGATCTGGTGCGAGTCACCGGGATGTCGCAGTCGCGCGTTTCGACGCACCTCGGACGGCTCCGCGATGCGGGCTTCGTTCGCGATCGACGAAAAGGTCCGCAGTCGCTCTACGCGCTCGCGACCGAGACGCTGCCGGGGACGGCGCGCGCGCTCCTCGACGACGCGGCCACGTCCGCCGACCCGACCCTCGAAGGCGATCAAGCGCGGCTCGAAGAACTGGAAGCCGAACGACGCGGCGGCCTTCCCGAAACCGCGCTCGACGAGCTCGAGCGGTACTACTCGCCGGGACGGACCTGGCAGTCGCTCGCCGTCGGGCTCGCGGCGCTCCTTCGTCTGGGCGACGTGCTCGACGTCGGCTCCGGCGATGGCGCGGCGGCGGTGTCGCTTGCGCCGTATTGCCGCTCGCTCACGTGCATCGACGTGAACGCGCGTATGATCGAACAAGCGACGGAGCGGCTCGCCAAGTTTTCGCATGTGCGCGCCGCGGTCGCGGACGTCCATGAATTGCCGTTCCCCGACGCATCGTTCGACTCGGTCCTCGTGTTCCACACACTGACGTACGCCGAATCGCCGAAGCGTGCGCTCGCCGAGTGTGCGCGCGTGCTCCGCCCCGGCGGCAGAATCGTCCTCTTGTGCCTCGACGAGCACCGGCAGCGCGAAATTACGGCGCCGTACGGAGAACGCCACGCCGGTTTTTCGCCGCGTGCGGTGCGCACGCTCCTCTCCGGCGCGGGCCTCGACGTCGTGACCGCCGAAGTTGCCTGCCGCGAGAGCAAGAAGCCGCGTCTTCAAGTCGTGCTCGCGATCGCCGACAAGCCGCAAACGCTTTCGCCCAAGAAAAAGAAGAGAACAAGGACGCCCTGACATGGTTTCGAATCTCCACCCGCCGCGGCCCGTTCACCCGTTGGAGGAGCTCCTCCAGCGCCGCATCGCGATCATCGACGGCGCGATGGGGACGACCATCCGCAGCTACGGGATGACCGAAGCGGACATTCGCGGCACGCGGTTTCAGGGTTCGAAGAAGGATCTGCTGAACAACGGCGACCTGTTCTCGCTGACGCAACCCGAGATGATCGGCGACATTCACCGCCGCTTTCTCGAAGCCGGCGCGGACATCATCGAGACGAACACCTTCGGCGCGACGAGCATCACGCAGAGCGAGTTTTTCGTCGACGACCCGCGCGAGCACGGCGGCCGAAAAGACCCGGCATTTTACCAAAAAATCATCGAAGACCGGTTTCTCGCGGACCTCGCGTGGGAAATCAACGAGCAGTCCGCGCGCCAGTGCCGGCAGTGGGCCGATCGTGTCGCCGAAAAAGACGGCCGTCGCCGTTTCGTCGCGGGCGCCATCGGTCCGCTCACGGTTTCATTGTCGAATTCGCCGGACGCCGACGACGCGGGGTTCCGCGTGGTGACCTTCGACCAGGTGAGATTGGCCTACGTCGACCAGATCCGCGCGCTCATCGCGGGCGGCTCGGACGTGCTCCTGGTCGAGACGATTTTCGACTCGCTCAACGCGAAGGCGGCGCTGGTCGCCATCCGCGAGGTGTTCGACAAAGACGGCAAAGAGCTGCCCATCATGATCTCCGCGGCCGTCGGTCGCGGCGGCGAGACGATGATCTCGGCGCAGACCATTGAGGCGTTCTGGAACGCCGTGAAGCACGTGAACCCGCTCTCGGTGGGGCTCAACTGCTCCCTCGGGCCCGACTTGATGTATCCGTTTCTCTCCGAGCTCTCCGAAAAGTCGAGCGCGGCGATCTCGTGTTACCCGAACGCGGGTCTGCCGAATCCCCTGTCGCCGACGGGCTTCGACCTGAAGCCCGAAGACATGGCGCGCTACCTGAAGGAGTTCGCGGACGGCGGCCTCCTCAACATCGCCGGCGGTTGCTGCGGCAACACGCCGGAGCACATCGCGGCCATCGCGCAGGCGCTTTCGACCGAGCCGCCGCGCGACGCGACGCACACGTCGGTGATCGTGCCCGAGGCGCTCGAGCCCTCGGCTCCGGTGGCAATTGCGGAGCGACCACTCAGATTGTCGGGTTCGCAGCCCTTCACGCAACAACCCGGCGTGTACCTGATGATCGGCGAACGCACGAACGTCGCCGGTTCACCCAAGTTCGCGAAGCTCATCAAGGAGGGCAAATTCGAAGAAGCCGTCAGCGTCGCGCGCCAGCAGGTCGAAAATGGCGCGAACGTCATCGATATCTGCATGGACGAGGGCATGATCGACGGCGAAAAAGCGATGACCCGCTACCTCGAGCTCCTCGCGAGCGAGCCCGAGGTCGCCAAAGTCCCGTTCATGGTCGACTCCTCGAAGTGGGACGTCATCGTCGCGGGCCTCAAATGCCTTCAGGGCAAGGGCATCGTGAACTCCATTTCGCTCAAGGA
>DATBBD010000057.1:0-26497 GCA_036271175.1 Polyangiaceae bacterium
AGAGCTCGATGCACTGCGTGAGCGATCGGTCACGGCGGTCCCATGTAGCCGCCGACTCTCGTGTAGCCCGCCGACTGCAGCTGTTGCATTTCTCGGGAGAACCTCCCCCAGCTCCGTGCTCGTGCGCAGAGAGCGCGCTCCGAGCGGACGGGGGAGGTCGGCACGGATGCCGCTCACGCTCCGTGCCGGGCTTCCGCAGATCGCGGCGGCGGAGCGGCGCGTCGCCCATCACGGATCCTGCGCCTGAAAGGGCTGCGCCCGGCACGCCGCCGGGCCGAGGAGGTCCCGTTGCGCGCTCTCGGCCGTCATCGCTCTCAGCCCTGTCTACTCCAGCTTGGTCGCGCTCGCGAGATGCGCTTCGCGCCGACGCCGTCGGAAGGGCTGCTCTGGAGCGCCATTCGAGGCAAGCGGCTCGGCGTGCAGTTTCGCCGGCAGGTGCCCATCGGGCGCTTCATAGTAGATTTCGTTGCCGAAGAGGCGCGCCTCGTCGTGGAGGTGGATGGCGGCTATCACGCGCAGCGCGCGAGGAGCGATGCGCGCAGGGATGCGGCGCTTCGGCGGGCGGGGTATCGGGTGGTCCGGGTGTCGGCGGAGCTGGTGATCGCGGATCTGGAAGCGGCGGTCAGGGTCGTAGCCTGGGGTAGGATGACGCTGATTCGAGGAATGCCCTGCTACGCTCAAGACACTCGGCACCACCACAACGAGCACTTCCTTGCGAGCGCCACATGATCTGCCGACGAAGAAGTCGCTAAATTGTTGTCGCGGCGTGCGCTGGTGACCAAATGATCTGCACCGTCGCGGAAGATTGGCACGCAATTGAGGTTAGTTTTCCGTGCGGGACGACCGCTTGATCATATTCCGTCAAGTGGACGGCGTCAGCATCTGCCGTCAACTCGGCCTCGCCGCGGTAGCACGTCACAATCACGTCGCCGCCGTACGTGAACGGGCCGACCGTGTCGCCCGCGTTCAGGTTCCTAAATTCGATGCGGACATGCTCGGCGGCGACGACGTGGAAGCTCGCCTGCGACGTCCGCGCTCGAATGGTGGAGAGTATGTTGAAACATTCGATCATGTTCACCTGACGATACCGGCGTTGAAGACGTTGACAGCTTCCGGACTTCGGAGCACGTGTTCCGTGAGGGATTGGCCGCCTCCAAAGCCAGGCCAGCCACGCTGCGCGCTGATTTCGCCGGATTTCTGAAGATCCTCGAAGGCGCTCTTCGACACCACGGATGTGATGATTCCTGCATCCGCACCCTGCCCAGAACTGAGGACTCGGCCCGGACCGATGGCATTCTGCGCGGCGCCGAGATCGGTGGTGACCCAAGTTGGCGTGCGCGCCGGGTCGAGCCCTCCGGCTTGTATGCCGGAATAATTGTCCACGCTTCCGTGGTACAAGGTTACTGTCTCGTCCTCAGGCACGCAGCCGGCGAGCCCCAGCGGGTCGATGCTCTCCGTCGGGTTTCCGACGTAAGCGTGGACGTGAAGTCCGCCAAAAAGACCGATGGGGTCGCGGCTGACGTATTGACCCGCAGGATCGTAGTACCGAAGACGATTATAGTATAACCCCGTCTCCGCATCCTCGTACTGCCCCGGCCAGCGGAATGGACACGCCGCTTTCTCGCCACGGACGTTCCTGAGCTCGCCGTAGGTGTCGATGTCCGCGGCCCACACTTGATCGCCGCTCGCGTCGAACATCGCCCGCGGCGTGCCGAGGTGATCGGTGACGATGCCGTAGCGTTCGCCGTTCACGACCTTGGCGAGCGGCGCGAAGCTCTCCGGATGGAAGAGCCAGGTGATGGGCGCTTCCATTGTGCCGCCGTTGGATGCGGCAAGTGACTTGGTCGGATCTATGGCGTCGGGTGGGCCGGTGGTGGGGCGACCGGCAAGCAGCGCTCGGAGGGCTTTTTCGCCGTCGTAGGCTGTCGTCCGTGCCGGCTTCGACTCATCGTCCTCGGCGTCGGGGCCGCGTTCGATCCATTCGTGCAGGGGGACATTGCCGTCCCAGATCCAGCGGGTGGTTTTGCCGCGGTAGGTCTTGGAGACGCGGCGTCCGAGGGGGTCGTAGGCGAAGGTGACTTCGCGGGCGTCGGGGCGGACGACCTTGGTGAGCATGCCGGAGGCGTTCCAGTGGTAGACCCACACACCGCCGTCGGGTTCGAGCTTCTTCGAGAGATTGCCTTCCGCGTCGTAGTCGTAGCGGGTGACGCCGCGCTCGGTGCGGGCTTCGAGGAGCTGGCCGGCGGGGCCGTATTTGCGGTCGCTGCGATCGCCGGTCTTGAAGAGATTGCCGACGGCGTCGGGCATGCGGAGGTCGAATTTGCCGTCGGCGTAGCGGGCGGATGCGAGGTTGCCGAGGGCGTCGTGGGTGTACTCGACGGGGCCGGTGAGGGCGTCGATGATCTTCGTGAGGCGATCGCCCACGTCCCAGACGTACTGGCGGGCGCTCAGGGTGGACTCGCCGCGCCAGATTTCCTGGCCGACGGGGCGACCCAGAGAGTCGCGCTGCCATGTGCTGCGGATGCCGCCGGGCAGGGCGCGCTCGAGCTCGAGGCCCATGCGATCGCGGGTGAACGACGCGGAGAATTCGGTGCGACCAGCGGAGTGGTCGCTCGAGTCCCCACTGGGACGGGCTCCGTCGCCCAGCGTGCCCCCAATCCCCTTCAATCCAAGGATCTCGGCGTCGACTCCGACGACGTCGCCCATGGCGTTGCGACGAATGCGCTGGAAGAGGCCCTTCGACGATTTGACGTCGCGGCGGCGACCGAGCGAGTCGAAGCTCGATAGGACCCAGTCGTCGCCGGTCGTCTCTTTGAGGATGCGTCCGAGGGGATCGCGCTCGAACACGAGTTCGGCGCTGTCGTTCTTGGCGGCCATGAGGGTGCCGTCTTTGCGGTAGCCGTACGCTTCCGCGCTGCCGTCGCTGTGCGTGACGGCGACGACGCGGCTGCTCTCGTCGTAGGTGTACTCGGTGGTCTGGCCTTCGGGGCGCGCGGTGAGCTGCACGCGGCCGGCCGCGTCGCGGATGTAACGGCGGCGCAGATCGTCGAAGCCGTATTCTTCGGCGACGTCGCCGGCGCCGTCGAGGACGAAGCGATAGACGAAGCCGTGCTCGTTCTTGATGCCGGTGAGCTGGTCTTCGGTGTCGTAGTGGAACTCGACGCGCGTGCCGGCTTCGCTGCGCGAGGCGAGCCGATTCATCCCGCGATATTCGAAGCGGACGTCGTGGAGCTTCTCGACGGCGTGCACGACGTTGCCTTCGGGGTCGTATTCGAGCTGGCGGCGATTGCCGTCGGGCTCGTCGACGCGTTCGACTCTGCCGAGCGGATCGCGGAACCGACGGCGGACGTTGCCGTTCACGTCGGTGTCGGTGCGGAGACGACCGAAGCCGTCGTAGGTCCACTGGCTCGTGGCGCCGTCGGGGGTGACGAGTGAGGCTAGATTCTGCGCGCCGTCGTAGGCGAAACGGGTGTGCTGACCCGCGGGATCGGTGATAGCGGTGAGGCGGGCGCCGTCCCAGTGAAACTGGGTTTTCTCGCCGTTGGGATTCGCTCTGCCGATGAGGCGTCCGGCGGCATCGTACGACCACGACCACTCGCCGCCGATGGCATCGATGGCGTGCACCGGTTGGTTGCCGGCGTTGTAGTCGATCGCGATTTGTCCGCCGTCCGGTCGCGTGACCTTCGTCAGATTGCCGCGCGCGTCGTAGTTGCGCTTCGTCTCGGCGCCGCCGGGGGCGATTTCGACTAGTTTTTGGCCGGTTTCGGGGTCGTATTCGTACGTGGTCTTTCGGCCGAGCGCGTCGGTGATGGCGACCACCTGGCCGCGAGGGTCGAGCTCGTAGAGCGTGACGAAGCCGAGCGAATTTTCGACGAGGGTCTTCGACTTGTCGGGCGCGTAGGTGATGACGTGGTCGTAGATGCCGCCGTCGCCCCAGGTGCGGATGCACTTCACGGTGGAGTCGACGCCGTCGTACTGGAAGTAAAACGAGAGGCCGTTCCGGTTCGTCTCTTTGACCAGCAGGTGCTCGACGTATTCGTAGCGGTAGCTGTTTCCGAGCGCGTCGCGGGCTTCGACGAGATCGCCGTCGCGGTCGTAGGAGTAGAGGCCGACGCGTTCGCTCTTGCCGTCGGTGCCGAACACGTCGACCCGCGCGAGGCGACCCGCGGCGTCGTACGAGAACTCGAGCTTGCGCTCTGCGGGGTCGGTGACGCGCTCGAGTCGGCCGTCTGCGTCGTAGGCGAAACGCTGCTCTTCGCCGAGGCGATTGCGCAGGCGAACGAGGCGCGCGCGCCCGCTCGGATCCTTCGGGACGGCGAAAAAGTCGCGCTCGGTGCCGGCGGCGTCCTCGACGGTGTACTGGTACTGACGGACGCACCGCAGCGTGAGCCGTTCGCGCGCGAGATAGACGGAATCGCCGGCGTTCAGCACGCGATCGGGCAGGTGCAACGTCGAGAACTCGATCTCGCGACCGTCTGAGGCGCGATACACGAAGCGACCGCGCTCGGGCCAGAGCGCTTCCTGGTAATTGTGCGACCAACCGGGCGCGAGCGTGCCCGTGCGCTTCGCGGCGGCGGTGTCGTAGCGGCGTTCGAACCGGAGCGGGAGCGAGCCGTGGAGCTCGAGATCCGTTTGCCGGGTGATGACGCGGCCGGTGGCGACGTCGACGGGGTGACCCGTGAGAAAGCAGACCGCGTCGTTCCAGAGCTGCTTGCCGCGGCTCTCTTCCGCTTCGGCGAACTTGAGCTTGCTGGAGATCTTCTCCCAGAACTCGCTCTCCTTCTGAAATTTGCGAAACCAGGCAAACGCGGCGAACGCGAGCTCCTGCACGATGAGACCGATGTCCGGCACCATCGCCGGCATCGTGAGGACGATCGAGCCCTTCGGAATCGCGAGCACGGTCGACGTGGGCATGCGGGTCGGGTCGCCGCACGACAGCGCGATGTCCCCGAGGCGCACCGCGAGGTTGCCGCAGATGGAGACGTTGAGCGCACCGAACAGGAGCTTCGCGTCGTTGTCGAATTTTCCTTCTTCGGGAGGGCCCGGCACCGGCAGATGCGGGGGCAGGTTCATGACCGCGGTGCCGCAATGGGTCGCCGGCATTCCGCCGACGAGCACCGTGCTGCCCCCCAGGGCCATGTTGATCGCCGCGCCGGCGGGATCGAGCACGATGCCGGTGAACGGGAGCGGCAGCGGCGTCGGGACCGGGCCCGCGGGCGTGGGCACGAGCAGAATGTGAATGTCGACGCCGAGTACCGGGTCGGTCCACGACGACTGCAGCATCAGCCGGGCCCTTTGCCGCCGCGGAGCGGAGGCGCGAACGCGGTCTCGCTATCAAGCGCGGGCGCAGCTTCGGTGCGAGGCCCATCGACGGTGACCAGGCCGCCCGCCGGCGGCAGATCCGGCACCTCGGCTTGCCACTTCTTGGCTTCGGCCTCGAGCGACTCGGCTTGCGCGGTCAGGCCGTTTTTGCGGTAAATTGCGGCGAGATCGCCGGCCGCGACGGGCGCCGACGACGTCCGCCGATCGAGCGGCTCGCCGGCCTTGGCGATCCCGAGGGCGCGATGAAACGCCGTGCCCGCCTCCGCTTCGTGGCCGCGCGACGACAGGATCTGCCCGACCATGCGAAAGCTCTCGATCGCGAACGGCCGCAAGCCCGCGGCTTCTGCGACCTGCCCGCCCGTCGTGTAAACGGCAGCGGCGTCCTCGGGGCGACCTTGCGCCAGCAACGTTCCGCCCTTCGCGAGGTACGCCTGCGCTTCGAGGTCCGACAGGCTCGCCGCGTGCGCGCGTTCGAGCACACGGTCGAAGATCCGCGTCGCGCCCGCGTAACCGCCGGCTTGCACGAGGTGCGCGCCGAGCATCAGGTCGAGGAGAATGGATTCGCGCACGAGCCCGGCCTGCGCCGCGAGATCGCGGGCGTCGCGTTGATGGCCGATCGCGTCCTCGGCTCGCCCTTCGCGCTGCGCGAGCGCCGCGCTCGTGATCTGGATGCGGAGTGCCTGCATCGCGCTCGCGTCGGCGAGCGCCGGAGCGACGCCCGCGGACGACAACGCCGCGGCGGCCGCGCCGGGGTCCAGCGCCGCGTGACGAAGACGCGGTGGCGGCGCTTCGCGTGGCCCGGCCATGCCGGCCAGGCGCGCCGGATCTGCGCCGAGCGGCGCACTCTTCATGCCGGCGAGCATGACCGCCGTGGCTCGGGTCGTTCCGGCGCCGTCCGTCGTGACTTCGACGTGCTCGGCGGCGCGCCCGAGCTCGTTCGCGAGCGCCCGCGACGGACCCGGTTCGGGCTCGACCACGACGAAACGGATCCGGTCGAGGGCCGCGCTCCCGAGGAGCCTGCGCAAATCGGCCACCCAGGTGGTCGGAGCCGAAATCGACCCCGGCGCGAGCACCACGACAAGGCCGTCCATCGGCGCTTTCAAGAGCGACGCCTGCCCGCGCGCCGTCGCAGCGAACCGGGAAAGTCCGGTCGTGTTCGAAGGAAGGGGTGGCGGTGCGGCCATGGCGAACGGCGGATCCGACGACGCGGCGTCCTCGCGCATTTTCGCCATGGCGTCGTCGAGCTCGGCGGCGCGCGCGTCCCAGTCCGCGGGGTTTCCCTGCGCGTCGGTTGCGGCCAACGCGAACGGGCTATGGTTGCGCGCGCTGGTCTGAGACGACGCGATCAGGTGGAGCGAGGGCAGGCGCAGCTCGGCGCTCGTCACGACGTGCAGGAGCCGGAGCTCGCGGACGGCGACGAACCAGCGCAAGGCTTCGCGCAAGCGACCGAGGGGTTCGGTGAACGGTTGCATCGCTTCGGTCGTGCCCCACTGCCCCGGCGATCACCCGATCTTGATGATGGGGCCGCCGATCGACACCATGCCGGTTCCGTTCACGTTCACCGTCGCGCCGGCCACCGCCGTTCCCGAAGTGCTGACCTGAACGGAGTTCGACGCGACCTTCAGGGTGACCTGCGCCTTGCCGTCGGCCTCGACGTTCACGCCGCTGATGCCCACGTCGCCGTTCGTCGTGAGGCCGGCGTTGCTGTCGAGCTGGAGCACGGAGTCGGCCTTCGACGTCGCGACGACCTTGTCGTCGAGCGCGACGGTCGCGCCGGTGCTCGCGGACGTGAGCGCATTTTTATCGAGCACGATTTTCGTTCCGTCGCTCGACTGCGCGAGCACGTTGGCGTCGAGCACGACCGTCGCCTTGCCGCCGGACACCATGGTTATTTTTCCGGGCTCGATGAGCACGGAGCTGTCGCCGACCGTGAACTTGATGTGCGTCGGCGCGTCCATCTCGATCGTGTCGCTGGCGTGGACGTGGTGCTTGCCGGTCACCGTGAGCTCGCTGTGATTCGGGCTCTTGCCGCCGCCCTTCACGGTGACCGAGAGATTGCCGGTCACGGTGACCGAGCGATCTCCCCCGACGCTCACGCTGTCGCTCTTCGTGATGGTCGAGCTGCGGTTTCCGTGGATCGTGTTCGTCTGGTCGTTTTTGACGAGGGTCTTCTGGTCCTTCTCGGCTTGCATCGAGAAGAGCTCGGACCCTTTCAAGTCCTCGAACATGAGCTCGTTGAAGTTCGAGGGGCCGCCGCCTTTGCTGCTCCGGCTGCGGATGCCGCTCTGCGTCTGATTCTTCGGCAACGCGTACGGCGGCATGTTCTTCCCGTTGTAGACGCGCCCGACGACGATGGGCTGATCGGGGTCGCCTTCGAGGAAATCGACAATCACTTCCTGGCCGATCCGCGGGATGTGCATCGCGCCCCAGCCGTCGCCCGCCCAGACTTGCGCCACGCGCACGAAGCACGAGCTGCCTTCGTCGAACACGCCCTCGCGATCCCAGTGGAACTGGACCTTGACCCTGCCGTATTCGTCGGTCCAGATTTCTTCGGCGTCCTTGCCGACGACCGTGGCCGTTTGCGGGCCGCGCATCACCGGTTTGTCGGTGACGATCGGCATTCGGAACGGAACCTTCGAGTCGCGCGCTTCGAAGGTGCACCGGAACGTATGAGCGTCGTCACCGCCGGTCACGATGTCGTGGCCGTGAAGCTCGTACTCCGCGGCGACGACGAGGTGCTCCTTGTTCTGGTCCGAGCGCGGGTGTTCGGTGAGCGAGAACAAGTTGCCGACCGCGAGCCCACGCGCGTTGCTCGCCCCCAGCACGACCTCGAAGGGCGCTTGCAGTTGTTGAAGCCGAATCGCGGCGATCGCTTCGCCGGGAATGCCCGGATTGGAGTCGGTTTTTGCGGTATTTTCGAGAAAACGGCCGGGGTAGTCGTAGACCTCGAAACCGGACGGCGGCACTTCCTTCGGCCCCGTCGCCGTCGCGTAGAGCTCGAGATCGGGGCGAATGAAGTCGAAGTCCGCGTGGGAGTAGACCCCTGGACGGACCTGGTCGGTGAGACGCCACCCGTCGACGAACTCGACCGCCGAGTGCCGATGCTGATCGGGCGGGAGATAGACGAGCGAGGCGTAGCTCAGCGCCGTTTCGTGGGCGCCGTACGCGTCGGCGAGCACGAGCTCGTGCTTGTCGGCGTAGTGCCGGAAGAAATAATAGATCCCCGCGCGCTCCATGAGGCGCGTCACGAATTGGAGATCCGTCTCTCGATATTGAACGACGTACTCGAGCGGCGGATGCAGCTCCGAAAGCGCCTGCGTGAAATCGGTCAGGATGAGCCCCTGGCCGGTGCCGCGGTGCGGGTTTCTCCGCGGCTTCGCCGAGCCGCCACTCGAGTCGGACGATGGCTGCGACCCGCTCCCCGGAGGTCCGTATTCCGCGAAGATCTGCGAGAGGATCGTCGGAACGCTCACCTTCTGGAACACACGCGAGTTCTCGGTCTGGCCGAGAAACCAGAGCCATGGCCGGAGGGTGAGGCGGTACTCCGAGTAGGTCTGGCCCGTCCCGCGGTACTCGAAACGGCTGACGAGGCCCGTGAAATGCCGCGTGCCGAAATTGGCCGTCTCGAGATGGACCGAAACCGAGTGACCGAGGAGATCCGACGGCTTCAGATTGGCCTGCGTGCTCAACACCTCCAGCTCGAACAGGAACGGCTGACCGAGCGCCTCGTGCGCGACCATGGAGCGAAACACGATGACGCCGGGACCGAGCGGCGTATCGATGGTGATTGGCCCACTCACTGAATTCGAACCCTCTCTACTGCGTCCGCTAGCATAGTTGCTTGTGCGGGCGGATGAGGGGGAGATTCCGCGGAGGATCCTTCCGATTTTTTGGGGTCGAGCCGGACCCTCACGCTATAGCGGCTATGCTAGGGGAGCCGCCAGCGAGGTCGATGTCCGCGCCCAACCCTTCTGCCGAAGAGCAGCGAGCCGAGCTGGCGAGCGTCATTCTGCGCCTCGCGCAGGAGTGGACTCGGGCGCTCGAGCTCGACCCCGGTGCATCGCGGAACGCCCTGGAATACTGCCGCCAGCGATCGCGGGAGCTGCAGGCTACCGCCCGAGCGCTCGGCCTCGGCGGCATTGCGCATCACCTCGAGGTCGCGACCGCGGCGTGCGCGGCGCCGCTCGACGTCGCCAAGGCGCGCTCGGCGCTCCACGACGTTCGCGAGATTACGCTCCAGGTGCGTGACGAAGTGAACGAGAGTGCCCGTCGCCGTATCGACCAGGAAAATTTGGGTGCTTCGGTCGGCGGCTTCTCGTCATTGGGAAAGTCCATCGCGCCGCCGCCGCTCTTGACGGTCCGTCCGTCGAATCGACCGCGCGACGCCGAAGAGCCGGCACCTTCACCGATTCGGAACGAGGCGGTCAAAAAAGATTTACCGGCCGATGTCACTTACCAATCCGCGCGCGAACGGAACGCGCCGGCCGAAGCGCCGTCCGCGGACATGGGGCTGAACGTCCGCGTCCGCACGATGTTCGGTCTCAGAGCGTTCGGTCGGTCGAAGGAGCCCGCGCCGCGCCGCGAACCTTCCGGCGATTCGTCGGTGCTGGGTCTCGGACAGAAGCGAAAATCCGGACCCGCGAAGGCGCCGCCGTTGTTGTCGAGCCCGCTCCCTCCGCTGTGGGAACCCGACCACTCGCTGGTCGAACGTCCCGCGCCGGTCCGACGGGTCGACCGTGACAGGGACGACGAACGCCGCGGCAACCGGAGACCGAGCAGGCCCCCGAATCGGGAGCCGAGCGGGAAGCGCCGCGTGCCGACGCGCGGAGGGCGGAACCGTGGTTCGCCGCCCGCAGTGGGTCGATGGTTGGCCGGTTTCGGCGCCGCGGGTCTCACCGTCATCGGAGTCGTCGCGTTTCTTTTGATCCGTCGCGCACCGATCGAGGTGCCGGCTCCCGGCGCGCCGGCGTCCGCGACGTCGAGCGCCGCGATCGCCGCGGGTGCGCCGGTCGCCGCGTTGAGCGCCGTCGCTGCGATGCCGCGGAGTCGCTTGCTCACCGACGACGAGCAATTCCGATCGTTGCTCTCGCAGATCCACGGGCACGGCGGAAAAGAATCCCCGGAGCTCCGCGGTTTGCTCGACGAACAGGCGACGGTGCAGAGCCAGCTCCTGAAAGCGGGAAAATGCGAGGGACAAGGCGCCTGCGCCGATTGGGAGAAGGCGCGAGGGTTGCTCGTCGATGCGCCGCCGAAGCCGATCGCTCAGCGGCGCCGCCCTGCCGATCCGAACGTCGTTCTCTCGTGGTCACCGGGTCTCCAGCTGCCGCAGGGCCTTCCGGTCGACGACGATCCGCTCGTGAAGCGCTATTTTCAGCAATATGCCGAGAACCGCGTCGGTCGCGAGACCTTGCAGTCGATGCTGTTTCGATGCGGCGCGTACCGCGACCTGATTCGCGCGACGATGATTCGCTATGACGTTCCGGAAGGCGTGCTCGGCCTCGTGCTCGTCGAGAGCGGATGCGAGCCGATGGCACGGTCGCCGGTCGGCGCACTCGGGCTGTTCCAGTTCATGCCCGATTCGGGTCGCAGCTACGGCCTCCGCATCATCGACAACGTCCTCGACGAGCGCCTCAGCGCGACGAAATCGACCGAAGCGGGGGTGCGCTTCTTGAGCGACCTCTACGCGAAGCTCGGCTCGTGGGATCTCGTGTTCGCCGCGTACAACTTAGGCCCCTTCGGATTGCTCGCGCGGCTCCATCGCGCCGGCGATGACGTCGGGTTCTGGGATCTGGTCGACGCGGACATGCTCCCGGACGAGACGGCGCAGTACGTTCCCCGGATCGAGGCGCTCGCGCTCATTTTGGCGAATCTCCCGCGCCTTCGATTCGCCGGCCTTCAGATGCGTTCGCCGGAAGACACCTCGGACCTCGAGGTCACGTCGGGCACCCGGCTCAGTCTCATCGCTCGCGCTGCATCGACGAGCCTCGACGACATTCGTCGTCTCAATCGCGACGTCTTGTCGGACCGCGTGCCGTCGGTGACGAGCGGCCACTTCGTCGTTCAGGTCTCGGCGAGCGTCGTCGAGCAAGCACGCGAAACGCTCGACGATCTTCTCCGGAGCAAGAACGACGAAGACACCTGCGTGCCTTCGTCGTTCGATTGGGGCCGCCAGCGGTTCACGCCGGAAATGGCCGAGTTCTGCCGAAAAAAGGCGGCCGCCGTCGACCCGGCTCCGCTACCGCACTAGCCGCTGGCTCGCAACTTACGTCAAGAGCCGTAGCGAACGCAGCCTCTCAGCCCCAGGGAACACCCTTCGCGATGTCGTAGCCGAACTTCACGCCGGCATCGGCCGACCCGTCCGGCTTCTGCGGCGTGTAAGCGTACTTCACGCGCGCGAAGTTCAACGTCAGGGTCTCGGTCAGCGCTTCGGCTCCGACCGGGTTGTTGTTCGCCATCGACGAGATGACGGCATCCTCGATGTTGATGATGAGGAACTCGAGCTGCGTGCCGCCCGCTTTTCGCTGGGTGAGCTGCCCCTGCTTGATGGGCTTACCGGAGTGGACGAGACCCCAGAGCGTCGGGGACGCGCGGTCCACGGCCTTGGTGATGGTCAGGTCTTGCACGGCCACCTTGGCCGTACCGCCGCCGGTTCCCGTTTGGAACGACGCGGTTTGGCTCGCCCCCCACGACCACGCGAGCACGTCGATTTCACCGGCGTGCTTGGAGTCCGCGGACTCGCCCTTGATGTCATCGAGCTTTAAAAAACAATCGACGGCCATGCGTTAACTCCCTTCGGAGTGCCCCAGAACACTCCGATAACCTCTCTCCAACATGCGTACAGGCTTCGATCGGGTCGGGTCAAGCGCTAACCCCAGCAACTGCGACCCGCCCTGTATTATAACGCGGGTCGCACCATGCGCATGCGCGCCCCGCTCGTTTATTTCGGCGACGCTTCCCTCGCGATCCGCTCCCTCGTCACGGGCTCTTCGGTCCGGAGAGAGGCCACGTGAGCCCCCGAAAACCGCTCTGGACCGAGGGATTGCTGGTCAGCCAGCACCACTTTCAGCAGCAAGACCGTTACCACGAGGCGCTGCTTCGCGAACGTCTGAAGAGCGTTCTTCATTTCGACTGGGGCGTCATCGACCTCGACGTGGACGAGCGCGCGCTCGCGTCCGGGCACTTCGTCATGAAGCGGCTGCACGCGATCTGGCCGGACGGCACGGTGATTCGCTGCGGTGACGGCTCCGAAGAAGCGGCGCCCGAGCCGCGATCCTTCGAGGCCGTGTTCACGGCGGATCTGCCGAGGCTCGAAGTCTTCGCCGCGCTCGCGGACGAGTCGGACGTGACGGGTAACGTTCTTCCGGAAGGAGAAGTCGGAGCGAGGCGTTATACCCCCGGGCAACGCGGCGTCGTCGATACGAACGATGGGTCGTCCCCCCAAGAAATCGATTTTTCGCGCCCCCATTTCCGGATCCTCTTCGGCCGCGAGCGCACTGAGGGGTTCACCGTCATCCGGCTCGCCGAGTTGGTTCGCACGCAGGCCGGACAAGTCATCGTGCGGGACAACTACGTCCCCCCCGTTCTTCATCTGTCGGCCGCGCCGTTCCTTTCGGCTGGCCTCCGTCGCGTGCTGACGGCCATCGTCACGCGGCAACGTCAGCTCGGTTCGGAGCGCAAGCTCAGGGAATCGAACAACATCGAGTTCCATTCGACGGACGCGCGGAAATTCTGGCTCCTGCATTCGTTGAACGGCTCGCTCCCGCTCCTGTCGCACCTCGTGAATTCGCCGCGCGCGCATCCCGAAGAGGCATACGTCGCGCTCGCGTCGTTGGTCGGACAGCTCTGCACGTTCGACCCCGACGCCGACCCGCTCGCACTCCCGAAGTTCAACTATCTCGATCTCGGCGAGACGTTCGAGACGCTGTTCGCCCGCGTGCTGTCGTTGCTCTCCGGCGGCATCGAACAACGCTACGTCGAGATCCCGCTCGAGCATCGGCAAGACGGCATGTTCATCGGGCGCCTGACTTCGCCGAAGATCATCTCGGACGAGCTGTTCGTCGCGTTGAAATCGCCCATCGCCGACGCGTTGGTCCGCGAACGAGTGCCCGCGGTGCTGAAGATGGCGTCGTGGAACCAGATCTACGAAGTGGTGAAGCAGGCGCGTCACGGCGTTCGCCTCGAGATCGAGTGGCAGCCCTCGGGCGCATTGCCGCTCCGTCCTGGCGTTTGCTTTTTTCGCGTGCAGAAGCGCGGCGCGTACTGGGACGACGTGGTCAAGACGCAGAGCCTGGCGCTTTATTTGCCGAACGAGACGGAGTGGGCGAACACGGCGCTTTACGTGTACGCGGTGGATCCCCAGTATCTCAAATGAGGGGCGGGGCGACGTCAGAGGCTGCCGTTCGGGCGACGGACGCGTCCATTTATTGGTGCTCCGCCCCCGCGCTCCTCTTGGCGTCGCAGCTCTCCACGATGCGTCTGCCGCCTGCGGAAGAGCTGAGACACCGTCTCGTCAGCGTGCTCGATCGCTTCGAGTCGACCGCGCGCGGCGCAGGGATCTCCGGCGCAGACATTGCGGAGGCGCGGTACGCCATGGTGGCGTTCATGGACGAGCAGATCCTGAAGTCGGACTGGGTGAACCGCTCGGAATGGATGAATCAGCCGCTTCAGTTGCTCCTCTATCGTGAGTACACGGCCGGCGAGAATTTTTACGCCCGCATGCGCTCGCTGCTTCAATCGGGAGAGCGTTTGCTCGCGCTCGAAGCGTACTACTTGTGCTTGTCTCTCGGGTTTCGAGGCGCGGCGAATGCGCGGGGAGAGGGTCGTTCGTCAGTGGAGTTTCTCGATACGGGCCGCGAGCGACTCGCTGCGGTCTTCACGCCATCGCCGCAGCTGAGTCCGAACGCCTGGCCGCAAGATCGTGCGAGCGCGCAAAAACAGAGCCGCTGGCCGCTCATCGCGTGGGTCGCGGGGTGTGCGATCGCCGCGCTCGGACTCTGGGGCGGGCTCAAGTGGTCCATCGAGCGTTCGGTCGCTTCCACCGTGCAACTGGTCCCCGGGGCCCCGGACGCGACCCCGCACTGACGGAATCATGGTCTGGCTCGTCGCGACAGCGTTCGTGATCGTCGTCCTCGCTTGGGTGACGGTGTGGTTCCCGGGCCTTCCGTGGTGGATCGCCGCGACGGTGACCGCGGTTGCCGTGCTCGTCGTCGTAGGCGTGTTCGTGTTCCGAAAAATCGTTGCGGCGCGCCGGGCCGCGGCGCTCGAGCGCGAGCTTCTCCGTCAAGCCGAGCAGCAAGCCGACCATTTGAGGCCCGATCGACGCGTGCAGGTCCTCGAGCTGCAAGCGCGCATGAAGGCGGCCATCGCTCAGCTCAAGTCGTCGAAGCTCGGCGGACGCGGCGGGAACGCGGCTCTCTACGCGCTTCCTTGGTACGTGATCGTCGGACCGCCCGCGTCGGGAAAAACGACGGCGCTCCAGCAATCCGAGTTGTCGTTCATCGCCGCCGGCGGCCAATCACCGCGCCTGCAAGGCACCGCGGGCACGAAGAACTGCGATTGGTGGTTCTCGAAAGACGCCATCTTGCTCGACACCGCCGGGCGCTTCGTCACCCACGAAGACGACGAAGCCGAGTGGATCGCTTTTCTCGATACGCTGAAGCGCTACCGCGAGAAAAAGCCGCTCGACGGCGTCGTCATCGCGGTCAGCATCGCCGAACTGGTCGGTGGCGAACACGGCGGCAACGTCGAAGAGCTCGCGCAAAAACTCCGCGAGAAGGTCGACCAGATGCTCGGGCACCTCGGCATGGTCTTGCCGATGTACGTCGTGTTCACGAAAGCGGATCTCATCGGCGGCTTCGCCGAGTTCTGGTCCGATCTGAACAAGCAACAGCGGCGGCAAGTCTGGGGCGCGACCTTCGCGTTCGACGACGAGCGTCTCGCCGAACCCGCCGTCGCGTTCGACGACGAGTTCCGGCTCTTGGTCCAGGCCGTTCACGCGCGGATGCTGACGCGCCTTCCGGACGAGCGCGTCGTCGGTTCGCGCGCTCGCGTGCTGCAATTTCCGGCGGAGCTCGACGCGCTCGGGCCGATCCTGACTCGCTTCATCGGCGAGCTCTGTCAGCCGAACCCGTACAAAGACAGCGCGTTCTTCCGCGGATTCTATTTCACGAGCGCGACGCAGGTCGGGCGCCCCCTCGATCGAATCCTGGCGAACATGGCCTCCGGTTTCGGCCTGGGCGATCGACTCGGGGGCGATTCGCGCGAGCCGGCCGCGCCGCAGAGTTACTTCGTCACCGACCTGTTCAAGACGATCATCTTCCGCGATCGAGACGCGGCCGTCCGCTCGGGGAGCTTCGTTCAGTCGAGAGCGAGAACCCAGATCGTCGTCGCGGGCGCCGCGCTCCTCGTCGCGCTCGGCATGATCGTGCCGTCGCTCGTCAGCTTCGTCGAAAATCAGGACCTGGTGTACTCGACGGCGCAGGGTCTCGGTCAGGCGCAGAAGGCGGGGCCCGGCCTCGACGGCGCTGCCGCGTCACTCGACGCGTTGCTGGACCGCGAGCGGGCTCTCGAAACCGCCGAGCAGCGGTTTTCGGTGAGCGGACTTTGGGGTCCGTACGCGGCGAGCGAGCTCCAGCCCACGGCGCTTCGCCTCTACACGAATCGCTTGCGCCAAGTGGTGGAGGGGCCGCTCCGCGATCAGATCACGGCGGAGGTTCGCGCGATCGACAACCTCGTTCGCCTCGACGAGGCCGAGAATTTCTGGGCTGCGTACGAAGACGTGAAGCTCTACGCACTCATGACCGAACCGGAACATCTCAAGGGCGCTGATGGCGACGCGACCGAAAGCACTTGGGCCGCCGAGCGCCTCGCCAAAGAATGGGCGAAGCTCACGGGAGTCGAGAGCGCGCCGGAGCTCGAACGGCTCAATCTACACGCGAAGTATTACGTCGACGCCGTCGCGAACGATCACACCTGGGCGTGGACCAAGGACGCCGAGACGCTCGCCTCGGCTCGGCGCAAATTGTCGGAGCAGCCGCTCGAGACGCTGCAGTATTCGTGGCTCTTGAAGAACGCGCGCGACGCCGCGCCGGTGCGGCCCGATCAGATCTTCATCGGAGGCGCCGCGTCGTACGTCACGAGCCGGGCCCCGTCCGGCGTTCCCGGCGCGTACACGCGCGACGGCTGGGAAATCGTAAAAAAGAGCCTCTCTTCGGCGCTTTCGGCGTTCACCCTCGAGCCCTGGGTGCTCGGCGAAAGCGGCGCGACGGCGAAGGCCGTCGGCGCCGATCGACTGCGCGCGATGTACTTCGGCGAGTACGTGCAGTCGTGGCGCGACTTGATCGCGAACCTCACGGTCGCGACGCCGGGCAGCGTCGAGGACGCGATCACCGAGCTCCGCGCGCTCGACGGCACCGAGAACGGCCCTTACGCCGTCCTCTTCCGGACCCTCGCGACGAACGCGCGTCTCGACATGAGCCCCGCGTCGCTGAAGGACAAACTCCTCGCCGGCGCGAAGAGCATGGCGGCGTCCGCGGCGAGCTCGCTCTTGAAGATCGATGGGGGGGCCCCCGAGAAGAAAATCTCACCCGCCGAAGATCGGCTCGGTCCATTGATTCGGTTCGGCGTGGGCGACGCGCCGCAAGGTTCCGCGCCCGTCGCGCCTGCCCCGCTCGTGCAATGCCTCGAGGAGCTCCGCACGCTCGAAGTGAAGCTCGGCATTTTACGCGAATCGAAGAGCGAGCCGACCGCGCAGCTCGCGGAAGAGCTCGGACGAACCTCGGCAACGGTGGAGCGACTCTTGGCCGGCCTCGACGGCGCGACGCGGTTGCTCGTCGAGCCGCTCCTGATGAACCCGATCCGCGGGAGCCGCGCGGGCGTCGCCACGACCGCCACGTCCGCGCTCAGCGAGAAGTGGAAGAGCGACGTCTGGGCCATTTACGATTCGAAGATCGCGACGCGGTACCCGTTTGCCGACGGCCCCGACGTCGCGCTCTCGGACTTCGTCGATTTTTTCCGGCCGCAAAGCGGAACCTTGTGGAGCTTCTATCAGAAGAACCTCGGCGATCAGATCGACCAGTCGGATGCGACGTTCACGCCGCGACCTTCGGCCGACTCCGCCGGGTTCACCTCGGAATTTCTCCGCTGTTTGAGCATCGGCCAGCAGATCACCGACGCGGTGTTCGGGACCGGCAGCGACGCCGCGGTTCCCTTGTCGATCAAGCTCGACACGGGACCTACGCAGGTCGGAAAACTCACGCTCACGATCGACGGCCAGCCGTTCACCCAGAAAGATCCCGATCAGTGGATGCCGGCGCAATGGCCCGGCAAGGGCCCCGCGCGCGGCGCGGTGCTGAAGGTCGAAGGCCCGAACTTCGCCGACGAGACGCCGCGCAACGGTGACTTCGGTTTCTTCCGCCTGCTCGCCGCGGGCGGGCTCCGCGCGGTCCGGCAAGGCACGCCGACTTACGTCGCCACATTTCCACTCAGTCGTCCCGGCGAGCCGCCGGTGACGCTTTCGGTGCGTCCGAGCCGCGCCGTTCAACCGTTCGCGGCCGATTTTTTCGTTCGCCTCCGGTGTCCGCAGACGATCACGTCGGGAGTCGCGCCGCCATGAACGCTCGCGCGGGCGCGCTCGCCGCGATGGGCAAGCTCCGCGGTTTCGAGGAGTACGTGCGCGTCAACGCGAACACTCCGGCGCTCGTCGCCCTCGATGCGTGGGTCGGCGAAAACATGGCCGCCGCGTCGAAACGCGGCCCCGATTGGGTGGCGACGTATCGAGCCGGTCGGCCGCACGCGTTCGTATACTCGACCGGCGACTCGTCGGTCGTGCTCGCGGGCGCGCTCGCCCCGAGCGAAGACAACGCCGGTCGCGCGTATCCGCTCTTCGTCGCGCGCGAGATCGACGTGGCCTCCGCCGCGGTTCGTTCGCTCGAATGGTTACCGCTCTTGCTCGAAGACGTCTGGGACGGCGCGAGCCGGGTCGTCACGGAGGCGAAGCGTGACGGTTCGGTTTCCGCGCTCGAGCAGCTCCTTCGCGAGCCCCGTTCCACCGAGGCATCGGAATTTCCGCGAGCCGTCGCGAGCTGGGAGCAATGGACTCGTGACGTCTCGGTGACCGAGCTCGCCGAGTTGCTCTTCGATACGACCGATGCCGCCTCGATCGCCGGCGCGCTCGGTGCCGTGCTGGAAGCCGTCGCGCCACACCGAGGCGCGACGCCGCCGCGGACGCGGTTGTGCCTCCGGTTGCCGCTCGGGCGCGCAGGCGGCGCCGCGGTGTGTTTCTGGCTCGGTGTGGTTCGGCGCGCCGTCGCGGGAACGCACGTCCCGAGTTTTTTTTGGACGCACGATGGTGAGGCGGGGTCGTTGCTTCTCTCCGTCGGCGCGTTCCCGAAGAGCACCTTGTCCCAACTCTGGATGCCGGCGCCCGCCGACGACGTGCTCGACTTGCTCGACCCGCGCGCCGAGGCATTTCGGTCTCCGTTCCGCGAGCCGCGCATCGAGCGCGCGCTCGCAACCGAGGGCGCGAGCGTGCTCGATCTTCTCGCCCTTCTTTGAAAATCACGCCCCTTGGCATAAAGTCGACCGGTGGCGAGGGGCTACGTTCTGGAGTCCGAGCTGGGGCGACGTGAATTCAGCGCGCTCCCCATTCGCATCGGCCGCAACGCACTGAACGATCTCTCGATCGCGTCGCCGATCGTGTCGGCGTTTCACGCGCGGATCGAGGAGGTCGACGGGGTGATCGGCGTCGTCGATCTGAATAGCCGGAACGGCGTGTATGTCCACCCGGCGAAGGGCGAACCGACACTCATTCCCCCGTCCACCCTCGTGAACCTCGCTTCGGTCGGGAACATGTTTCTCCTCGGCCCCGCGGTGTGGGTCAGGTTCGAAATCCTCGAAGGCGGGGCGAGCCAGCGCGACTTCAGCGGCAGCGTGCTCGGCAACAAGCACATGCTCGAAGATCGGGCGAGCAACCGTCCTCACGGATCCGGCGCTCATCCGCCGGTGTCCGTCCCGCCGCCTCGGCCGATTCAAGCGATGCCGATTCTCGATCCGCCGCGTCCGGGCGGTGGTTACCAACGCCCACACGAGGCGGTCCGCGCGAGCGCGCCGCCTCCGTCCGTCTACCCACAGCTCGATCCGGGGCGCGCGACGAACAATTTCAATCTCAGTCTCGCCGATCTCGCACTCACTGGTTTGCAAGAGCTCGCGGCGTCGCTGTTTCCGCATCAACGGCTCGCGACGACGGGCGACGTCGCGCGGCTCATCACCCGCTTGCACGACGCGATGGAAGTATTTTGCCGTTGTTTCATCCCGCTCCGCGAGGGGCACACGCAGTTCGTCTCGAGCCTCGATTTGCAGCGTGAAGCGACGCAACGCCGCCAGCATCGTTCGTCCGGCTACGCTCGGGTCGAATACGCGCGCACGGCGGAGGAAGTGGCCGCGGCGCTCCTCGACTTCAAAGATCCGTCGCAGGACTCCGCCGCAGCCATCGAAGGCATTTTCGCGGATCTGATGGTGCACCAGGTCGCGCTCCTCGACGGCGTGCTGCAAGGGGTTCGCGCGCTCCTCGACGAGCTCTCGCCGGACGGCATCGAAGAGGCGGTCGACGACAACGCGACGGCGCTCTCGCGCACGCTCGGGCGGCACCGCGCGCTCTGGCAAGAGTTTCGCGCGCGGTTCGAGGAGCTGTCCGGCGAGAAGCAGGCTTTCCAACGGATCTTCGGGCCCGAGTTCGCGACGGTGTATCAGCAACACGGAAAGAAGCGCGACACCTGAGGACGCCGCCGTCCGGAGCGACCATCTCCGAGACGCTGCACGAGACGCGGCCGAGGTTCGTCGTTGCGAGGCGGGAACACCTCGCCTACGGTACGGCCGTGTCGGAGCGGAGGACGATCAGGTTGGGGGCGCGAGCACTTTCTCTCATGCTGTTCGCGGTCGCGTTGTTCGCCTGCCCGAAGGCGAAAGCCGACGATCTCGATCGCAGCAAAGGTTGGCACGACGCGACCAACGTGCTGGCCGTCTCGGCCGGTGCGGTCGAGCTGATCATGCCGCGCGTCTTTTATTCGGACCCGGAGGTCACCGTCGGGTGGAAGGCGCGATGGCACGTCTCGGTGCTCGCTCCGATCATGACCCTGGCGACCGTCACGCTCTTCAACGAGGTCATTCTCAAGAAGGACTTCAAGGGCAAGCTGCCCGGCTGCGACTACACGACGGCCGGATTGCCGCAATGCGCGGGGTACGGGTTCATGTCGTCGCAGGCGTACGCGGCGTTCGCCGCTGCCGGGCAAGGGACGGGCATCTTTCTCGTCGATACGCTCAAGTGGAGCCACGGCAACGTGAACGCCGGGGCGCTGATCGGGCACGTCGCGGTTCCGCTCATTCTCGGCACGATCACCACGGTCGGTCGCACCGCGGGCCATCTCGAACGCGGCGGCCAAGCGTGGGGCAGCGCGGGGCTCGGTCTCGTGTCGGGCCTCGGGATGGGCGTGCTCTACGCGCTCATGCAGCGACCCGAATGCGGCTACACCGGTAGCCTGATCTGCTGGTAGCGCGCGCCGTCGCGGCGTTCACCGGTGCGATTTCGGCGGGAGTGGGGGCGGTGGAGGCGGCTCGGGTGGCGGCTTGGCCGCGACTTGCCCCCAGAGCGAATCCACGTCGGCCACGAGCTTTCCGTCGGGGCCGAGCGTGAAGGTGCGATCCAACGTCGCGCGACGGATCTCGTTCTGTCCCGAGTCCTTGAGCACGAGCTGCTCGGACACGATGACCGATTTCGCCTTGAACTTCGCCGTGGACGTGAGCCGGTACTGCACCTGGCCGGAAACCGCAGGCGCCGTTCCGTACTTGATCTCGTCGAGCGCGAACGTCGCCGCTGGCTTCAGCGCGCCCTCGCGAGCCAGGTAAATGATTTCCGGGCTCTCGCAGCTCTGCGACGGCGCCGGATTGGCGCAGCCATTTTCGGTCGCGGTCACCAGAATATCGGGGCCGAGCCGCTCATAGGCGAACTCTGCCGTCGCCGGAGTGCCGCGATAAAGACCGATCGCGTACGCCTCGGCGTAGGCCTCTTTCGGACGGACCAGCGCGATGGGGCCGCCCGCGGTGTTGTCGGCGAAGCGATGGGAACGGAGCCACACGACTTGAAAACCGTCCGGACCCTTCGCGATGGTGAGCTCGGTCGGCGTCACGGCGAGGCTCGACTTCACGCCCACCGCTTCCGCGAGCGATGGGTCGGACAAGAGCGGACGCTCCGCGCAATCCGGCGACGCCGGGTCGACCGTGCCCGCTTCTGAATCGTAGCTGGGCAGGATCAGGGCCCAATAATCCTCGGGGGTCAGCGTGGAGACGACGCTCGACGCTGCATGTCGCGGAAGTGACTTGAGACAAATCGGGATCGGGATGGTGCGCCGCGCGCGGTCTTCGGATTTCGACGATTCGACGGCCGCGGCGCAGCCGGTTTCGAAGAGCGCGACGAGCCCGACGAGGCCCACGACGGAAGCGATGCGCGTGCGACGGCATTGCATCGTCACAGGACCTCCAGGGTGCTGACGACACGCAGGAGCTCTTGGTCGACGTCGGACAGCTCCGCACGCTGCCGCACGATTTGCACCAGCACCACGCGACCATCGCCGCGAAGCAAGATCTCGCGGCTATAGCCGACGAAGGGACGCTTCGACGAATCGGCGCTCCGTTCGATCGAATACGCGCGGCCCTGACCGATCCACGTTGCGAACGGAACGCCGCGCCCGGTGAGCTTCGCTCCGACCGACGCCGCGTCGCGTTCGTAGCGCGACATCACGTTTCTCCACAAATCCGCCGGGCTGTCCGACCGCTCGTAGATCGCGAACGAGATCGCGCGCGGCGAGATGTACTGGATGAACGCGCGACCGGGTTCGTTGCTTGCTTCGCGGATGCGCCAATCCTTCGGTCGCGACAGATGGACCCCGCCGCGAAGTACCGTCACGCCGACGTACTCCGGTTGCGAGGGCAACCCAACCAAATCGAGGCGCGGGTATTTTTGCTCGTACTCGCCGCCGAACTCTTGCGCTCCTGCGGCGCCGGCCGACGGAAAGTCGTAAAACGTCTTGTTCTGGGACGCGATCTCGGGAGCACCGCCGCCGCACCCCACGGCGAGCCCTGCAAGCAACCACTGTGCGACCCTTCTCAAAGCGCGGCGAGATTATCAACCTGCTCTCGGCGCAGCAACCATCCGCTTTGCGGGCGGCCGGTCACGAGTACGGCTCCGGCGCGCGCGACGATCTCGGGCTCGCTTCCGCGGATCCATAGTATGTATCCCGAACATTGGGAGCTCGGATGGGTCGCTGGTGCTTCTCGTGCTTGGTCGCGTCGTTCGCCGTCGGTTGCGGGCCCTCCGCGGTGCTCCAGCTCACGAGCACGCCGAACATCGATGACATCGTCCAGAGTAGCTCCGGCGAAGCGGGTCTCGGCGATCTCAGCCGCACGCGGTTTCGTCCCGGAGTCTGTTCGGGTGAAGAGCTGAGCCCGGCGTACGGACCCGTCGACGAAAACCAGGTCGTGACGTTTCTCGAACAGAAACGCATCGACGTGCAGATCGAGCGGCCCCGGGCAGATCTCGTCTATCTCATCGTGTCGGGCGCGGGCACGGTGAACCCGGTGCGCCTCCGCGTCGCGATTCTCGCCAACGCTGATCAAGCGGGACGCGAGCTGCACGAGGCGCTCTTGCAACACGGCGAAGGGTCCTGGGGCGTGCACCGCTCGAACATCGCCATCCTCGGTCCGATCGCCTCCGAAGCGGACGCGTTGGCGTTCGCTGCCCAGACGAAGCTCGCCTGTTGGGGGGTGTTCACCATCGCCGGCCGTGACGACACGTTCGTCGTCCCGGGCGGCTACACCGAGCTCTGACGACGCGCTCGGTTCGGCGCGCCGGCTCTCGATCGTGCAGCAAGCTCGGCCCGCGTCATTTCAACGACGGCAATCCGGGGCGTTCGCTGAGGAGCACGCGCACCATTTGCGCGCCCAGCTCGGCGTAGCCGTTCGGCGCGAGATGCACGCCGTCGGACGCCGTGAAGTCGCCGTCCACCGAGGCCCACTTCGTGAAGCCGCCCGGTCCGCCCATCGCATCCTGGGTGCTGAAAAACGCGCACCCGAGCGACGCCGCGGCTTGCTGTTGGACGGCGGTGATCTGCCCGACGCGACCCGGAGAACCGAGCTTCACGACGCGATCGGTGGGCCCGACGATCACGCAATCGACCTCGGGTGCCGCCGCTCGGAGTCGCTGCATCATCTGCGTATATTGTGCGGCGTATTTCGCGACGGGCACGCCGTCGCCGCATTCGTTGGTCCCATACGCGAGCACGGCGAGCACCGGGTGCCGCCGCTTCGCTTCGGCGATCCACTGTGTTTCGTCCCAAGAGAGCGCGGTCGCGATGCGCGAACCGATGATTCCGACGCTGTCGAGCACGATCCCCGGGACGGTGCCTTCGACGACGACGCCGCAGAACTCGGGCGCGCCGTCGGTACCGTCGACCGTCACGCTCGCCGGCGCGGGCGTTCGCCAGGTGACGTGCTCGAGCCGACCGACGTGGAAGCTCGTCGAATCGACGAGGATCGGTTTCATGCCGTCGCCTTGAATCCGAAAACCGGACGACGATGCCGGCAAGCGAAAGCAGAGATCCCACGTGGCGTCGCCGCGGATGCCGTCGCGCTCGACGTCGATCTTGAACGACGAATCCGGCGATTCGGCGACCGCGCGCATCCCGCCGAGGCCGAAGATCCCGTCGTCCTGGCGTTCGGGGAGCGACGGTCGATCGGGCCTCACGGTCCACTCGCCGGTGCGCGAAAAATGCGCCCCCGCGTGACGGTACGACTCGAGCCCGGTGAAAAAGAAACCGGGCCCTCCGGCGCCGAATCGATCGGCCAAGGGACGCCGCACGGCGTCGGGCCAGAAATCGGCGAACGTGTGCGAATCGCCGAGCCACAAGACGCGAACCGGTTCGCGCCGCCGGCCGCGCTTGAGCGCCTCTGCCGCCTTGAAGAACCGCGCGAGCGGCCCGGTCACGATCGCCACATCGTTCGGACCAGCGTCGTTCGAAGGTGACGAACCGACCACGTCGTTGGACGGAGCGGCTCCTGGTTCAGCGGCGCCCGCGCCGCTCGCCTGATCGGGTGCGCCGACCGAATCCGTCGAAGACGGCGAGCTCGAGCCGAGGGCGGTCGCGGACGATGCGCCTCGGGTCTCCGCCGAGGGCGCGCTTCGTCGATGGAAGACCCAACCCGCGACGAGTCCGAACAGAACCACACCGGCGGCGAGGAGCGCGACGGGCGCGTTCGAGCGACGGCGTGGCTGGCTCCGGAGGCGGGACTTGGTCGTTCGAGCGCGGCTCGGTTTCACCATGCACGGCGGCCCGCGGCGACGACGTATCCCGGCACGGGCTTGCCCGCTTCTTTCCGAAGCACGACTTCGCGAAAGGTGACCGCCGATAAGCCGGACCGTTCGAGCAGCTCTTTCACGTAGCCCTCGGTGTGGCTGTAACGGCCGTGCGGGTTCAACCGGAAACCGCGCGGCGCGTCGGCGGGCTCGGCGCGTTCGACCGAAAAGACGAAGTTGCCCGAGTCGGTGAGGGCGTTCACGACGCCAAGGACGACCGGCGCGAGATCGCCGAAATAGACGAGCGTGTCGATCGACGTGACGAGATCGTACGTCGCGGCATGGCCTTCGAGATAGGTCGTGAGATCGCCGGCCACGAGCTCGTCGTAAGAGCCGCGGGCTCGGGCGGCATCGAGCATTCGCTCGGAGATGTCGACGCCGACGAGTCGCTTGGCGTACGGACGGAGCAGCGGGCCGCCGAGACCGGTGCCGCACCCGGCGTCGAGGACCGTCGCGTCGGCCGAGGCTTCCCCCCGAACCAACCGGACCGTCTCGGCGACCAGCGCCGGCGCTCGATATTCCAACCGCGCCAGCACGGAGTCGAAGCTCATCGCGAAGGTATCGAACACCAATTTGACCACGTCGTTGGACGCACGCGGCGGCACGTCTTCGCCGGTGCACGCCGCGAGCATGTGCTTCGCTTCGGCGTCGTCGGGCATCAACGTGAGCCAGCGCCGGTAGACCTCCGCGGCGTCTTCCACGCGGTTGGTCGAATAAAATGCCGCGCCGAGCTGCCGGTACGAATTGCGGTCGTACGGCCTGAGCATCAGCGCGCGCTGATACTCGACGAGGCCTTCGTCGTCGCGCCCGAGCGCGATGAGCACGTTCCCGCGGTTGTGATGCGCCTCGACGTGGTCGGGCTGGAGCGCGATGACGCCCTCGAACGCCGCGAGCGCTTCCTCGAGCCGGTGTTCGGCGCGCAGCAACGTGCCGACATTGTTGAGAGCGTCGGGGTCGTTCGGCCGGAGCGCGAGGGCGCGCTCGTAGTGCTCGCGGGCGCGCCCGATTTCGCCGCGGCGCTTCAGCACGTTGCCGAGGTTATTGTGCGCGTCGGCATAGTCCGGATCGAGCCGAAGCGCGGCCTCGATCAACGCCGTCGCGTCCTCGGCGTGGCCGAGTTGAAACGCCGCCACGCCGGCGAAGTGGAGCGCGCTCACGTGCTCGGGCGCCGCTTCGAGAATGCGAACGTAGATCGCGTGCGCGGGCGCGATGCGCCCGCTTCGATGGAGCGCCTGCGCTTCGGCGAACGCCTCGTCGAGGGTGACGGCTCTGCCCGCGCGGGGAGGGTCGTCAGTCGTAGGCATAGACGAAGTCTCCGCCCGCGGCGGTCACCGACACGCGCTTCACGCTCGCCCCGTCGAGCATGCGCACCAAGAGCTCTCGGCCGATGCGCGGCAAGAGGGTATTCGTGAGCACCGAGTCGATCACCCTGCCGCCGCTCTCGACTTCGTTGCATCGGCTCTGAATGTGCGCGACGACCGAGTCGTCGTAGACGAATGGCGCGCCGTACTGCGCCTCGACGCGCTCTTTGATGCGATCGAGCTGGAGCCGGATGATGTTGCCCATCGTCAAGTCGCTGAGGCTTCGGTACGGAACGACGGTCATGCGGCCGAGCAGCGCGGCCGGAAACACCTCGAGCAAGGAGGGGCGAAGCGCCTGGACCATCGTTTCCATGTCGATGTCGGGTCTCGTGGCGCAGAGATGAGCGATGACGTCGCTGCCGACGTTCGACGTCAGCAGGATCACGGTGTTCTTGAAATCGACGTACGTCCC
>DATBBD010000058.1:0-1816 GCA_036271175.1 Polyangiaceae bacterium
CTTTCGTGAGCTCGGGCTCGAAGCCCACGGCGTGACGTGGGCGCACGCGCGCTACGAAAGCTGCCACCCGGCACCCGACGGCTCGTTCGCGACGATTTCGCGCGACACCGACCGCGACGCGTCGCTGTTCGGTTCGGCGAAGGACGGCGCCGCGTGGCGAAAGCTCGCGTCGTGGCATCGCTCGATCGAGCCGCGGTTTTATCGACTGCTGCTCGGCACGTTTCCGACGTTCGCGCCGATATTCGCGCTCGGTCCGGCACATCTCCTTCGTCTGGCGCGCATCTTCACGACCAGCGCGCGCGGATTTTCGGAACGATTTTTCGAAAGCGCCGCCGCTCGTCGCGTCGTGCCGGGGTTGGGGCTTCACGCCGACGTGGGCCCCGAAGATCGGTTCGGCGCCGCGCTCGGGTACGTGCTCGGGCTCGGCGCGACGACCGGGGGTTATCCGGTTTCCGTGGGCGGCGCGCAGCGCATCACCAACGCGCTCGTGCGGATCTTGGAAGCCCACGGCGGCAAGCTTCGTCTCGGCGCGCGCGTCGCCAAGGTCGCCGTTTCCGAGCGCCGGATCGCGGGCGTCACGCTCGACGACGGCGAGGAAATCAAGGTGCGGGGCGCGGTGGTCGCCGATACCGGTGCGACGTCGCTCTTGCTCGATCTGATCGGCAAACGGCATTTGCCGGGTGGGGTCGCGCGCCGCCTGTCTCGGTTCGAGCAAGGCTGGGGCACGTTCAAGGTCGATTGGGCGCTGTCGGCGGCCGTCCCCTGGGGCGTCGAAGCGGCGCGCGAAAGCGCCGTCGTGCACGCGGGCGACAGCGTCGACGACCTCGTGAAATTCACGCGCGAGGTCCGACAAGGTCGCTTGCCGGAGCACCCGTACCTCGTCATCGGTCAACAGAGCCTCGCCGACCCGTCGCGCGCGCCGTCCGGACACCACACGCTCTACGCCTATACCCACGTTCCACCGTCGATCGACGGCGGCTGGGAGGCACAGCGCGAGTCGTTCACCGATCGCCTCGAGACGCGGATCGAGGAGCTCGCGCCCGGGTTTCGCTCGCGCATCCTCGGACGGCGCTCGGTGACCCCCGACGATTTGCAGACGATGGACGCCAACCTCGTCGGCGGCGACATCGGCGGGGGTTCCAACGCCTGGAACCGCCAGCTCATGTTCCGCCCGATCTTCCCCTATTTCCGGTATCGCATGCCGGTCAGCGGTCTCTACTTGTGCTCGAGCTATGCGCATCCGGGCGCCGGCGTTCACGGCATGTGCGGCTACAACGCCGCCGCGATCGTCGCGCGCGACTTGGGATGAGCTATGCTCGCGCCGCGACATGCCGCTCACGACGAAATTCCGCCAACAACTGCGCGGCCTCGCGCATCACCTCGATCCGGTGGTGCTCGTCGGACACGGCGGTCTGACCGAAGGCGTCCTCGCGCAGATTGACGAGGCGCTGACCGCTCACGAGCTCATCAAGGTGCGCCTCGGCAGCGAAGCCCCGGTCGAACGCGACGCCGCGTCGACGGAGATCGCGACGTCCGCCCGCGCCGAAGTCGTGCAGTCCATCGGGCGCATCCTCGTGTTCTTCCGGCGCCGTGCCAACAAGCCCAAGGTCGGCATCACCCCGCGCCCCGAGCCGAAACGACCGTCGAAACGTGGGTCGAAGGGTGCCCACCCGGCTCGAGCTCGAGCTCAGGCCAAGAAGCGCGCGTCGCGACATCGATCGTGAAGCCGGGGGGCCGGTGCGTTACCTTCGGCCGATGGCCGAGAGGATCGTCCGGACGCAGAACGAGCGAAACCTGGTCTTTCTGGACCTCGAAA
>DATBBD010000059.1:0-16466 GCA_036271175.1 Polyangiaceae bacterium
GGTCGTGACGTGCGGCGTGCCGAACCGCGGATGCACGCGCGCCGCGACCTTCGGGAAGAGCCCGTCGTGGGCCATCGAATAGAAGATGCGCGGCTGTCCGAGGAGCAAGACCAGCATGACCGACGAGAGCCCGGCGACGGCGCCGACGTCGACCGTCGTCTCGAGCCAGCGGCGCCCGGTGACGGCGATGCCGACGGCGATCGGGTGCGGCACGTTGAGCGACGTGTACGGCACGACGCCGGTGAGCACCAACGACACCGCGATGTAGAGCACCGTGCAGATGGCGAGCGAGCCGAGGATGCCGATCGGCAGATCGCGCTGCGGGTCCACGCACTCCTGCGCCGCGGTGCTGACCGCGTCGAAGCCGATGTACGCGAAGAACACCATCGTCGCGCCCTGAAGGACGCCGGACACGCCGAAATGACCGAACTCACCGGTGTTGGGCGGGATGAACGGATGCCAATTTTCGGTGCGGACGAACGGCGACGCGAACGCGAGGAACAGCAAGACCACGGCGAGCTTCACGAACACGATGATCGTGTTCACTCGCGCCGACTCTTTGACGCCGACGACGAGGATCGCCGTGACGGCGAGAGTGACGAACATCGCCGGCAGGTTCACCACCGCGCCGGTGAACTTGAACTCGTGAGCCGCCTCGCTCCAGACGATGGGCGCGCTGGTCCACGCGGTCGGCAGTACGACGCCGAAGGCTTGCTTCAAGAACGCGCAGAAATACCCGGACCACCCCACGCTCACCGTCGCCGCACCGACGAGGTATTCGAGGATCAAGTCCCAGCCGATGATCCACGCGACGAGCTCGCCCATCGTCGCGTAGGCGTAGGTGTACGCGCTCCCGGCGACCGGGATCATCGACGCCATTTCCGAGTAACAGAGCCCCGCGAAGACCGACGCGACGCCGGCCGCGATGAACGAGAGCGCAACCGCGGGCCCGGCGTTCGCCGCTGCGGCGCGGCCGGTGAGCACGAAAATGCCGGTCCCGATGATCGCGCCGATGCCGAGCATCGTCAGATCGAGCGCCGTCAGGGTGCGCTTCAGCTGATGATGCGAACCCCCTGCATCCTTCCGTAGCTGATCGACCGACTTAGTAGCGAAGAGCGGGTTCGACATGACGTCCGGGCGTCATGCTACATGCCCCTTCATTCCAGCCCGAGCATCTTCAGCAAAATCCCACCGTGGTGCTCGAAAAACGGCGCGAACACGAGGCTGAGAATGGCCATGAGCTTCATGAGAATGTTCAGCGACGGGCCCGACGTGTCCTTGAAAGGATCGCCGACGGTGTCGCCCACGACGGCCGCCTTGTGAGCGTCCGAGCCTTTTCCGCCGAGTTGCCCGCTCTCGATGTACTTCTTCGCGTTGTCCCAGGCGCCGCCGGCGTTCGACGACGCGAGCGCCATGACCAGACCCGACACGAGTGACCCGGCCAGGACACCCGCGAGCGCGTGGACGCCGAAGAGCGTGCCGACGAGGATCGGCGTGGTGATCACGAGGATCGCCGGCTTGATCATCTCCTTCAGCGCCGCGGTCGTCGAGATGGCGACGCAGCTCGCGTAATCGGGTCGCGCCGTTCCCTCCATCAAGCCGGGGATGGTCCGAAATTGATGACGGACCTCTTCGACCATGCCGAGCGCGGCTTTGCCGACGGCCTTCATGGTCTGCGCAGTGAACAAGAAGGGCAGTGCGCCGCCGACCAGAAGCCCCGAGAACACGACGGGCGAGAGAACGTCGAGGCTCTCGACGCGCGAGCGGGTCAGAAACGCGGCGAACAGCGCGAGCGCCGTGAGCACCGCGCTGCCGATCGCGAACCCTTTGCCGATCGCGGCGGTGGTGTTGCCGGCCGCGTCGAGCATGTCGGTGCGCTTGCGAACCACCGGGTCGAGGTGCGCCATTTCGGCGATGCCGCCCGCGTTGTCCGAGACCGGGCCGTAGGCGTCGATCGTGAGGCCGATGGCCATCGTCGAGATCATGCCGATCGCGGCCATCGCGATGCCGTACATGCCGGCCAGGTGAAACGAGACGTACACCGTGACCGCGATCGTGACGACCGGGATGAACGACGACTCGTAGCCGAGCGAGAGCCCGTAGATGATGTTCGTCGCAGGGCCCGTTCGAGACGCATCCGCGACCTCGCGCACCGGCTTGTAAGCGTGCGACGTGTAGTACTCGGTGACGTAGCCGATGAGGAGGCCGGCCCAGAGCCCCGAGAGCACCGACACCAACACGCCCATCCGCGACACCAGCTTGGTTCCGAGGGTGAACGAATCGACCATCGCCCAGTTGGTGACGAAATACAGCGCGATGCTCATCAGCACCGTGGAGAGGACGAGCTGACGCTTGAGCGTCGGTTCCGCCGACGTCGAGTCCGCGCCGAGCCGCGCGAACGACGCGGTCACCAGGCACACCGGGATCCCGGTGGCAGTGACCAGAATCGGGTAGAGGAGCGCGCTTTGCTGTCCGACGATCTCGCTCGCCGTCGCGCCGATGAGGAGGGCTGCGCAGGTGCCCTCGGCGCAAGAGCCGAACAGGTCGGCGCCCATGCCGGCGATGTCACCGACGTTGTCACCGACGTTGTCGGCGATGACCGCGGGGTTTCGCGGGTCGTCCTCGGGGATGCCCTGCTCGACTTTGCCGACCAGGTCGGCGCCGACGTCGGCGGCCTTCGTATAGATGCCGCCTCCGACGCGACCGAAGAGCGCGACCGTCGAGCCGCCGAGGCCGAAGCCCGCGAGCATCTCCATGAGGAGGTGCGTGTCGGGAATGAAGATCGTGTAGATGAGGTAAATACTCGTCAGTCCGACGAGCGCGAGGCCCACGAGGCCGAAGCCCATGACGGCGCCGGAGTTGAAGGCGACGCGGAAGGCATCGCTGATGCTCTTCTGCGCCATCACCGTCGTCCGCACGTTGCCGAGCGTGGCGATTTTCATTCCGAGGAATGCGCAGAGGCTCGACGTCCCGGCGCCCGCGGCGAACGCGATGGCGCTGAAGACCCCCTCGTTGATCTCGCTGCCCCCCTCGTTCAAGAGGAACACCATGAGGACGGAGAACACGCCCACGAAGAGCGCGACGTAGGTGTACTCGCGCGAGAGGAACGCCATCGCGCCCTCGGCGATCGCTCCGGAAATCTCCTTGAAGCGAACGGTGACTTCGGGGTCCGATCCCGGCCCATCGATTGAAATGGCCATGACCCGTCGCGCGTAGGCGGCCGAGGCGATGAGCGCCAAGGCAGCGCACCCATAAATCAGGTAGATCACCAACACATACCTCCCTGGTCGTTTCCTCGGAAAATCGAGGGTCCGGCCAGCGGTCGGGCGTCATCTAGGCGAGGAAACTCGGCGCCGTCAACGCCGACGATCGCATCCCGGCGGGAAGGCGTCCGCCCCGCCTCCCATGGCGCCCGGCGGATGCCGAGGCGCCGTGGCACTGTCGGTCGACGAACGCTCGGTTTTTGGGCGGTTCCGGGAGCGTTTCGCCGGCCCGCACCCTATTCGCGGGTCTCGAGCTCGCTCTTGAACGCCTGAATCGTCTTCTTGGCGTCGCCGAGCACGACCATCGTGTTCGGCTGGTAGAAAAGCTCGTTGTCGAGGCCCGAAAATCCGGTGTTCATGCTCCGCTTGAGCACGATGACCGTCCGGGACAGCTCGACGTTGAAGACCGGCATCCCGTAAATCGGGCTCTGCTTGTTGGTCTTGGCCGCCGGGTTCACCACGTCGTTCGCGCCCACGACGAGCACCACGTCGTTCTGCGCGAAGTCGTCGTTGATGTCCTCGATGTCGAACAAGGACTCGTACGACACGTCGGCTTCGGCGAGGAGCACGTTCATGTGGCCCGGCATGCGCCCCGCGACCGGGTGAATCGCGTAGCGCACCGTCGCGCCGCGCTTCTCGAGCGCCGCGCCGAGCTCGCGCACGGCGTGCTGCGCCTGCGACACGGCCATGCCGTACCCGGGCACCACGATGACCGATTGCGCCGCTTCGAGGGTCGAGACCGCGTCTTCGATCGTACCTTGGTTGTATTGGGGGGCACGCGTATCGGTCCCTGCCGCCGCAGGTGCGGACCCTCCGCCGGTCCCGAACGCGCCGAAGAGCACGTTGGCGAACGACCGATTCATCGCCTTGCTCATCATCATGGACAAGATGAAGCCGCTGGTCCCGTCGAGGGCGCCGGCGATGATGAGCACGTTGTTGCCGATCGCGAACCCCGTCGCGCTCGACGCGAGCCCGGCGTACGAATTCAAAAGCGAGATGACGACGGGCATGTCGGCGCCGCCGATCGGAATGACCGCCGTGACGCCGATGATCAGCCCCGTTGCGCTCACCGTGTAGAAGATCTCCTTCATCTCCGGATGAATCACGAAGATGACGAGCGCGACGATCGAGCCGATGAAGGCCGCGATGTTGATGGCGTTCAAACCCTTGAACGTGATGGGCGCGCCGGTGATGAAACCCTGGAGTTTCCCGAACGCCATCATGCTTCCGGTGAACGTGAGGAAGCCGAAGAACGTCTCGAACCCGAGCGCCGCGACCGTCACCCGCGACATCTCGAACGGATCGTGGCGGATGTATTCGGAGATGCCGACCAGCGACGCGGCGAGGCCGCCGAACGAATGCGAGAGCGCGATGCGTTCCGGCATCTTCGTCATCGGGATCCACGCCGACATGGCCGTGCCGATGAGCGAACCGATGAGGAAGCTCGGGATGATCCACTTGTAAGTGACGATCTCCGGCTTGAAGAGCGTCGCGATCACCGCGACGGTCATCCCGAAGGCGCCGATGAGAAGCCCCTGACGCGCGTGCTTCGGCGACGACAGAAACTGGAGCGTCAGGATGAAGCAAACCGAAGCGACGAGATACGAAGTGTTGATGAGGGAGTTCACGAGCGACGCTCCCCCTTCTTCCGGAACATGCGGAGCATGCGGTCGGTGATCAGGAAACCGCCGACGGCGTTGATCGAGGCGCAAACCACCGCGATGAAGCCGAGGATCGTGCTCGCATGGGAAAAGTCACCGCCGGCGGCGACCAGCGATCCGACCAGTGAAATACCGGCGATCGCGTTGGTGCCGGCCATGAGCGGCGTGTGAAGCAGCGGCGGCACCTTGCTGATGACGTGGTGGCCGAGAAACCCTGCCAGTACGAAGATGTAGAGAGCGAGTAACAGCTCGTTCGCCAATGGAGACTCCTGGGGCGCGGCCTTCGAGGGGCCGCGACCTTAGTAATCCGTTTCCCAACTCGCAACCTGCGACTTCGGGCATTTCGGCGCGCGTGCGCACCACGACGACGCGCGTCGTCGATCGACGACGGATTCAATTCCGTTCACAGCGCAACGGAGCACGGCATTGCGCCGCTGCGTTCGGGTTACGGCGTCGTGGGTTCGAACACGGCAGGATCCGATCCGGCACCTGGGATGGCCGCACCGCCTTGAACGAAGCTCACGAGCGACGGGTCGCGGTCGTCGTCCCAGTACCAATCGAGAGTGAGCGGCGCGCCCGCCGGACCCGCGAGCTTCACGCCGTCGATCTTCGTGGAGTTGTCGCCGAAGATGATCCGGACCGAGCCCTTGTCGACGCGAAGCGCCTTGTCGTTCGTCGCGTCGAACTCGGTCATCTGATCGGCAATCGCCAGACTCGTCGTGGGGTCGACGCTCGCGACGAGATCCCAGCTGCAGTCGTACCCGCTCGTGACCGTGTCGCACGTCGCGTAGATGTGCCAGGTGCCGCCTGCGACGTATTCGACGAACAGGCCCACGCCCTTGCCTGGATCGACGTCGAGCGCGGCGCCGGTGTCGATGCTTTCCGTAATCACGTTATTGGGGAGCGAGCCGCCGATCGGGACGTAGCCGGTGTCCTTGCTGCTGCACCCCGCGAGAAGCAAGGCGCCGCCGACGAGGACCGCACGCATGATGCGCTCAGCGGTGACCGCCGCCGTGCCCGCCGCCACCACCACCGAAGTGGGCTCCGCCGCCTCCGCCAAAGTGCGCGCCGCCCCCGCCCGAGTAGTGGAACCCTCCGCCGCCTCCGCCCGAATAGTGCGGAGCGCTGTACGACGGTTGATACGAAGGCCCAGAGCGGAAGGAAGACGGCGAATAAACATGCGACGCGGGAGCGTACACCCGCGACCCCGAGTAGGGCGACGAGTAGGAGCGCGCCGGGCTGTACGAGGGCGCATACGAGCGCGGGGCGTACGCGGAAGGCGTGTAAGAACGGCCGAGCGTCGTCGAGGCCGGGTAGTACGTGCGCGTGGTCGAATACGGCCTTACGGAAAACGACGAGCCGTACGTGCGCGACGGGCTGGCGTACGTGCGCGACGGGGTTCCGTAACCGCGGTAGGCCACCGAGCCGCCGACGCGCGCGCTCGAATAGGCGGTCGTTCGATTGAACGACCGTGCCGTGCTCTCGTATCCGGTGAAATGGGCGTTCGTCGCGACGCGACTCGCCGGCCAGGCCCCGCGCGGCACGCGTGCCGTCTGCAACGTCGGTCCGGCGACGCGCCCCGTCGCCGGCGTGTAGTGCCGCGTGTAGCCGGCGATGGTCCGAACGTACGCCGGGTTGTGCACGACGTAGAGGCCCGGATAGCGCGCGAACACATAACGACTCGGGCAGAAGGCCCAGTAATACGTCGGGGCCCACCAGAGCCCGACCGCGGCGCCGCCCCACCAGTAGTAATCCGGCGGCATCGGCGCCCAGCCGACGTAGCCGTAGTCAGCGGTGGGAACGCGCCAATCGACCCACGCCGGCGCGTATTGCGCGCCGGGGATCCACGACCAACCGAACGACGTCCAGACCCAGCGCCCGTAGTGGAACACCACGTCGCCGAACGGGTAGTCGCTCACCCAGACCCAGTTGTCTTCGGTGTCCATCGCCCAGTGCCCCGAGGACACGTACGGCGCGAAGTCGTTGCCGACGACCGAGCGCGACGGAACCCAGACTTGCCCGTACTTCGGGTCTTGCGCCCACGAGCCGTACGGATCGAGCTGCGGCTTGAATTCTTCGAGCGCGCGCGGATCGTCATCGGACATGTCGGTGGCGCCGGCCGGCGCGCTCTCGACGACTTGCGGCGTTCCCGCCACGGGCGGCGCGCTCGGACCTTGCGGCGACACCGCGGATGCGGGTGCAGCGGCGGGTGGAGGCGCACTCGGCGCCGTCGCAACCGACGCTCCAGCTCCGGCAGAAACACCGGCGCTCGCCGACGCGTTCAACGGCACCGAGTTCGCGGGCGCAGCGCCCGTCTCGACGCCGTACGCCGGTGCCGCGGAATCGGCGTGTGCCACTCCCGCGGTCACGCTCAATGCGGCAGCGAGAGCGCACGCGAACAAATGGGTCGGGCGGGCGTACGCGCTCATGGAAGAAGCATGGTGCCGGAGAGACCTTTGGGCAACGGTCGTCAGGGGACCCACACCCCGCTTCAGTGCTCCTAGAACCCGTGGAAAATGCCCGAAACTAGTCATCTCACTGCCTCCGAGCCGACGACCGGCCCCCGAACTCCTCTACCTCGAAGCACCGGCGCGCCGAAAACGTTCCCGTGAGCTCCCGGCGGTCACGCCTGACGCATGGCGGCGATCCCGGCTTAGTATCGGGTCAGTGCTCACGTTCGAAGAAGCTCTCATTCGCGTGCTCGACGGCGCGCCCACGCTTGCGACGGAGCGGGTGGCGCTCGCGGACGCACGGCAACGGGTGCTTGCCGAAGAACTACGCGCTCGGACGCCGCTCCCTCCCTACGACTACAGCGCGATGGACGGCTTTGCGGTGAGCGCTCGTTCCTTCGACGGCGAGGGTCCCTGGCCATTGCCGGTCGCGGGTGAGAGCCGCACCGGACGCCTCGCCGCGCCGCTCACTTCCGGCGCGACGTGCCGCATTTTCACCGGCGCGCCCATCCCCGAAGGCGCCGACGCCGTGGTGATGCAAGAAGACGTCGAACGGAGCGACGACCGCGCCGTGTTCAAGGCGCGCCCGACGCACGGCGCGCACATTCGCCGAGCGGGCGAGGATCTCACCGTCGGTCAGCTCGCGCTCGAGCGAGGGACGGCGCTCGACGCGGGCGCGCTCGGTCTCGTCGCGGCGCTCGACTATGGTGACGTGCTCGTCGCACGCCGCCCGCGCGTCGTCATTCTTTCGACCGGCGACGAGCTCCGAAAGCCGGGCAGCGAAGCCGTCGCCGGCACCATTCCCGAATCGAACGGCGTGGCGATCGCGGCGCTCGCGGCTCGTGCGAACGCCGTCACCCGATTCGCGCCCGTCGCGCGCGACGAACCGGGCGAGACGCGCGACCATATCGCCCGTGCGCTCGAGGGTGCCGATCTTCTGGTGACCATCGGCGGCGTGAGCGTCGGGGATCACGACGTGGTGCGTCCCGCGCTCGAAGCGGCGGGCGTCGTCCTCGACTTCTACAAAGTCGCCATGAAACCAGGAAAACCGCTCACGTTCGGGAGGCGCGGCGACACCGTCGTGATCGGCTTGCCGGGAAATCCGGTTTCCGCCCAGGTCACGTTCGCACTCTTCGGTTTGCCGCTCTTGCGCCGGATGCAAGGACACCGGAGTCCCGTCGCGACGACGCGCGCCGTTCGCCTCGGCGCGCCACTCCGACAGCAAGTCGGACGGCGTGGTTTCTACGCCGCCACGGTGTCCGGCGATGTCGCGACGCCGCTCTCGAGACAAGCGTCGGGCTCCGTCGCCGCTCTCGCCTGGGCCGACGCGCTCGTCATCGTGCCCGCCGATTCCGCGGGTTACCAAACCGGCGATGCCGCCGAAGCGCTGATGCTCGCCGAGCTATGACGGCGTCGCGAACCGATCCGTGCGCGCTCGATCGCGCCCGAGAGCAGCACAAGGGGACGACGTGACCCTGCGCCCGCTCGTCGTCGGAATTTTCGTCGGAGGCCGCGCGATGCGATTCGGCGGCATTCCCAAGGGCTTGTTGCGCGCGCCGGATACCAACGAGCCGCTCGTCGCACGATTGTCGCGGCTCGCCCGCGAAGCGATCCCCGGCGCGGAGCTCGTGCTGGTCGGCAACGCCGAGGCCTACCGCGACCTCGATTTGCCGTCGCTCGCCGACGAGGCGCCGGGCCAGGGTCCGCTCGCCGGCCTCGTCGCGCTGCTTGGCGAATGCGGCCGTCGCGAGCGCGACGCCATCGCCCTCGCCGGGGATTTGCCCTTCATCACGGCGCAACTGCTGTCGCGTCTCGCGCGAGAAGCGCCCGACGCCGCCGCACTCGCGCCGCGCCCGGACGGGATCTGGCAGCCGCTCTTCGCGCGGTACGCGAGCGACGCCTGCGGCAATGTCGCAGCCCGCGCGCTCGACGGCGGAGCGCGCGCGCTTCATCGCGTACTCGACGCACTCGGCGACGGCGCCGCCGAATTCCGATTGAGCGACGAGGAAGCGCCACTCCTTCGCGACTGGGATTCGCCGGAAGACGTCAATCCGCGACAATGAGTCAATGTTCGCGGTCCGACCCGTCGTGGTCGCCATGCGGCGCGCAGCGGGCGTCTTGCCAGCCGACCCAGTGAGGGCCGTCGGGGCCGTGTTCGCGCTTCCAGATCGGGACCTGTTCCTTGATCCGATCGATGAACCGGCGCGTCGCGACGAACGCTTCGTGTCGATGCGCGGCGCTCGCCGCGCACACGACGGCGACGTCGCCGACGGCGAGCGCGCCCACGCGGTGAAGCGCCGCGAGCGTGACGCCGGGGAGCTCCGCTTCGATCGCCAGCGCGATCCGCTCCATCTCTTTTTCGGCCATGGACGCGTAGGCCTGATACTCGAGCAACGTCACTCGTCGACCGTCGCTTTCGTCGCGCACGGTCCCGATGAACACTGCCGTTCCGCCGGCGGACGGCCGCGCCACGGCGTTGACGCATTCGTCGACGGAGAGCGGACTCTCGCGGACCTGAACGCGTCCGTTCATCGTTCGAAGTCTCCGGTGCGACCGCCGGATTTTCGAACGAGCTCCGTCGGGCCGATCACCATGCCGCGATCGCTCGATTTGAGCATGTCGTAAACCGTGAGCGCGGCGACGCTCGCGGCGACCAGCGCTTCCATTTCGACGCCCGTTCGATCGACGGCTTCGGCCGTGGCGAGGATGCGGACCGACCACGTCGTCGCATCGAGCTCGAGATCGACGCTCACGCGGGTCAACGCCACGTGGTGGCACAGCGGGATCAACTCGGGCGTCCGCTTCGCGGCGAGGATGCCGGCGATGCGCGCCGCACCGAGGACGTCGCCTTTGCCGACGTCGGCGCTCTGCAGCTTGCGAAATGCCGATTCGCTCATCGTCACGACGCTGCGTCCGGTGGCGGTGCGCACGGTGACCGGTTTCTCGCCGACGCCGACCATGCGAGCGCCGCCGCTCGCGCCGAGGTGCGTGGAGACCGCGGTGTGCCCGATGATCTCCGCGTACGCTTCCGCGGCGCGATCGGTGCGCCCTTTTTCCGCGATCTTCGCCAGCGCGTATCGATCGAGTGGACCGAGCGACGACCACGTTCCGAGCGACAGTCGCCGCGCGGGCCCGAGCGACAAGGGGATCTCGTCAGGGACGCGATCGGGAGGGGGATCGGGGATCGGCTCGATTTCGTCGGGAAGGGGCGTCGCGAGGTTCGTCAGCGCGAGCACGGCACCGACATCGACGACGGCTTCCTCGCCGAGCTCGATCAACTCGCGCCGGACGTCGAGCGAGAGGCTTTGCCACGACACGCGCGACAGGCGTCGCCCCGCCCGATCGAGCGCGCGTCGAGCCGCGAGCGGAAGGAGATCCGGATTTTCGCCCGCGGGGTCGAACCGATACGGCACCCCGCGAGTCTATCAGGCGAGGCTCACTTGCAACGCCGGAAGCCGGGCAGATTCGTCGAGTCCGCGCAGGTCGCCGGCGCTGCGCAGTCCGTGTTGACCGAGCACAGCTGGAACTCCATCGCGGCGCACGCGGTGCCGTCTTCGCACGCCGTCTTGGTGACGCCGAACATGCCCACGGTTTCACAGCACACCTGGTTCGCGTTGCAATTCTTCGAGCTCGAGCATTGCAGCTCCGCACCCGTGCATTGCGCCGCGCAGGCGTACGTGACGGGGGTGCCGGTGAAGCCGCCGGTGACGCAGCACTTGCCGGAACCGCAGTCTTCGTAGCCGTCACAGTTGATCGTCGTTTCGCCGGTGTTGCAGGCGTCGTGCGAGCACGCATACGTCGTCGAGGTGCCGTTCGTCGTGCCGCAGCACGTGTCGCGGTTACTGCAATCGACGCCGGTGTTACAAAGGATGTCGCCCGTGCCCGGCTTCGGCGGCCGGCCCGCGTCGCCCGACGGCGTGCCGCTGTCACCCGACGAGCCGCCGCTCCCTGCGTCCGGATTCGCGGAGCCGCCGCTCGACGGGGTTACGCCCGCGTCGCCGCCGTTCGCGGCCACCGATCCGCCCGAGCTGATGACGATGCCGCCACCGGTACCGATCGGGAAGCCACCCGACGCGACCGAGGTGTCCCCGCCCGTTGCGGGGAAGCCGCCACTGCCGAACGGATTGCCGCCCGTGCCCGCCGCCACGCAGAGACCCGACACACACGAGTTGCTCGCGCAATTCGCGTTCGTCGTGCACTTCGCGCCGATGTTCCCTTTGCCCGAATTGTTGTTGCTGCTGCTACAGGCCAACGCCGAAAGGAGGGAAAACCCGAGAGCGATGGTCGTGACGTGACGGATCATGCCGGCACGATAGGTCCCGTCGAGTAACTAGCTCAATGAGCCAAGCTCACATTTTAGGATTAAGCAGCTCTATTTTTGCCGACAAATGCGGTGTTCTTGGACAATTGCAGGCTAGCCGATCGGGACATCGCCAACCCGATGCTCGCTAGTGAATGGGCGCGGGTACCGGCGGGCGCATGTAGACCCAGACAATCGGAACGCCGTCGTACACGCCGACGGTCGCGGGCCTCACGGTGCCGTAGTCGACCCAGATTTGGTACTCGACGCGCACCATGTGTTGCTCGTCGTGAAAGAGCGACACGTTCGACGCGCTGAGCGTCAGCGTGCCGGATAGATCGCTCCGGATGCGGCCGTCGCGAACCATGCGGATCCAACTGTCGTACGCGGTGTCGTGAATGTAGACCTCGGCGTGCGGCGGCGCGTGCGCGTTCAAGAAGTCTTGAACGGCGCCCGTCGTGTATCCCCAAAATGAGCGATTGAGCCCGAGGCTCGCGCCGCCCGTTTCACCGCCGACCAGCGGCACGTACGCCGCGAGCCCCCACGGGTGCGCGTGGAGCGTCATGAACACCGGGCCGGCGAGCACCGATGCGGCGAGCGCGGCATCGGGCACGTTCGCACGCCGGAGCACGGTGGGCACGAGCGTCGTCAACCGCTCCCGCGTCCATTGAAAGCCGATGCCCGCGAAGAGGCACATGAAGGGATACGCCGTGATCCAGTGCTTCGTTCCGCCGAAGATCGGCGTGTCGGACGACAACCACGGCGCGTAGCTCGTCAGCAGACACAGGAGCCAGAGGGTCCGCGTCGACCACGACGCTTCGAGCACGTCGTGGTCTGCGACGGGCAGCGCCCGCTTCGCGCGCCAATAAGGAAAGTCGATCCCGCTCTTCACGAGGCCGAGCAGAAAGCACGAGAGCGTGATCGTCGGCACCGTCGCCGCGGTCATGACCCACGCATAGAGATGCGGCATCGGCGGCCGGAAGTACGTCGTGCCGAGAAATTCGATGTTGTAGTATTCGTGGTTCGTGTGGAACGCGACGTACGCCGACAGGCGATGTCCGGTGTCGAACCAGATCCACGGCCAGCACAGATAAAAGACGACGGGGCCGATCGTCGCCATCGTCAACAAGGCCAGCGGAATCCGAGTGCGCCCCGAACGCAGATCGCGCCGCAATAAGCGAAGACCTCGCGTCGCCAAGAAATGCAAGATGAGCGCGGGCGGCAAGAGCCAAGCGTTGTGCTTGGTGTCGAGCTCGAGGCCATAGAGGATCCCCGTGACGACGGCCCAGCCGATCCCACCTTCCAGGCTCCTCGAATAGGCGTAGGTCGTCACGAGCCACATCGACATCACCGCGACGTCGAAGCACGCCAGGTGCGAGTGGTAGAACATCGCCGGCTGCATCGCGAGGAAGAGCGCCGCGACGAAACCCGCGAGCCGGCCGATCTCGCGGCGACCCCACAGGTACGTGACCGAGACGCCGAGCGAGCTCAGCACCATGCCGGGGAATCGAAACGCAGTGCCGGCTTCCTTGAACACGTGCCACTGCACGTTCAAGAACTTGAACGACAGCGCGAACAGCGATTTCACGAACGCCGGGTGTTCGTGGTTCTCGCGCCAGTACGCATCGACGCTGCTCTGGTCGAGCGCGCGCGCCGGATCGGTGAAGAGGATGTCGAACCACTTTTTGTACTCGCCCGCCGCGCGAAAATAGAAGCCTTCGTCGCGCGCGTACCCCAGGTTTTTCACCGTGGCGAGCAAGAGCGCGACGTAGCCCGCGCCGAGCAGCGCGGCGACGAACGCGTCGAAGACTTTTCCACGGAACGACGACGGCTTCATCGAGTGTCGGCCTGAAAGCAAAATTCACGTTCGCGCGGACGCACCGAGCTGACCTGGAATTCGACGTCGGCGCGAGTGCCGGCGCGGGCGCCGGTCGGCGCGGAAAACGCCTTCCATCCGTCGCCGTCGCGATGCACGTAGTGAAGCGCGACGTCACCGCCGATGAGCACCTTCATGTCGACCGGCGCGCCCTTGAGCTCGCGTTCGATCCACCACGGCAAGGTGGCGTACCCGCGGACGACCTTTCCGAGCAACACGTCGTGATAACGAATGCCGACGTAACCCGCGCCCGGTTCCGACCAGAGGCAGCGGCGGCCCTTCCACTTTTCGTCTTCGACCACGGTCGCGCCGACGAAGTGCCACGCGCCGCCGCCGCATTCCCAGCGCTCGGACGGATACGCCGGATCGCCGTGGAGACCTCCCGCTTCGCGCCGCGCGGCCTTGTTCCAGCTACAGTGACCCTGGTGGCCACCTTGCACGTCGAACACGTCGGCGTCCGCGATGTGATCGACGAAGTCGTAGAGCACCTTGGCTGGGGCCGGGTTCTCGACGAGCCGAAATCGGAATTTCCCGCTGTGGCGTTCATCGACCACGCGCCAACCGCGAAGCTCCGGCGCATCGGCGCCGAGGATGCTCACTTCGATGGCCCGGGCATAGCGGCTCTCGTCGGGGCGCGCGACGTCGGCGAGCGGCATGAGCGCGTCACCGAAAGCGTAGCGCGCATTCGGATCCGCCCAGTCCGGCGCGATGACGACCAGCTCGTGATGCGTTCTCATCGCCGCGAGCACCGGGGCCGCGCGACTCCAGTCTTCGAGCTTCGGCGGCCGCGACGACAGGTACAAGGCGGAGAACAGCTCGCCGAGCCCGAGCGCGGGCACGAGCAGCCACGCGAGCGTCTTCGGAGCCATCGGCGGCCCGAGCCTAGGATCAAACCCCTCCGTCTTCGAGACGATTTCGGCGCTTCTCTGCCGATGCGCGGCGGCGCCTCTCGGGCGCGGGCTCGGCAATGATAAAGACGAGCGGCCGATGACGGACCGGGCACAGCGCGGGCGGGACGGGACCGCCTTCTCCATCGGGGACCCGCGTCAGGCGCTCCTCTTGGCGAGCGCGCTCGGACTCTCGGCGTTCGTGATTGCGTACCCGTTCACGTTGGTCCGGTACCCGCCGCTCACCGATCTGCCGTTCCACGCCGCCCTCACGTCGATCTTGAGGCACTACTGCGACCCGGCCTGGCATTTCAGGGACCAGTTCGCGCTCCAGCTGCTCACCGTTCCGTATCTGTCCATGTATGTGGTCGGAGCGGTGCTCGCGCTCGTCATGCCGATCTGGGCCGCGGCGAAGGTCATGGCCATCGTCATGCTGGCGTTGATCCCCGCCGGCATGGCCGTGCTCTTCCACGGCATGAAGAAGAATCCCCTCTGGGGGCTCTCGGGTCTCGCGTTCGTCTGGTGCACCGACACACAGTGGGGATTTCTGAATTTCATGGGGGCCACCGGGCTCTTCATGATGAGCGTGGGCTACGCCTTGCTCGTCGTGGATCGACCGACGCGGGCGCGCCGGGTCGGTCTCGCCGTCGTGCTGCTCCTGTTGTTCTTCACGCACGTTTATCGCTTTCCGTACGCGGTGCTCGGCGTGCTCCTCGCCGGCGCCGTCGTCTTCCCGGTGACGAAGCGATTTTCGCCGTTGGTCTGGCCCCTGGTGCCCGCCCTCGCGCTCTTCGTCGTGTGGATCGCGATCCGTCCGAAGGGGATGGGCATCTCGTTCAGCGAGCTCGGGTTCCACGCCGAACGCTTTTCGTTCATTCCCCGACACCTGTTCGGCGCCTATCTGCCGACCGAGCCCGCCCCGCCGACGCCGGAGAGTGTCGCCGAGCGCCGGATCGCGAAGCACATGCTCGTCCTCGGGCTCTTCACGATGGGCGCCGCGACCGTGCTCGCGCTCGGCGACGGCCGCCGCCGTGAACGGAGCCACGCCGAGATCCGCTGGGCCCGGGGCGTCACGGCGCTCGCACTACTACTCGCAGCGGGTTTTTTCGTCGGCTACCTGACCTTGCCCTTCCAGGCCGGGAACTGGTTCTACGTCTACCCGCGCGAGATCGTCGGCGCGGCCCTCGCCCTCGTCGCGGTCGCGCCGGATTTACCTCGCTCCTTCGGGCAGCGGCTCGCGTTCGTCGCGCTTCTCGGCGCGTGCGCGACGCCGATGACGCGCTTCGTCTCCGCGCGCTTCCGCGAATTCGAGACCGCCACCGCCGATTTCCGCGCCGTCATGGCGGCTATGCCGCGCTCGCCGAAGCTCTTTTATCTCGTGTACTGGCTCGGCGACGCATCCAACAAACGCGTCTCACCGTTCCTCCATCTTCCCGCGTGGGTTCAAGCTGAGAAGGGCGGCGCCCTCGACTTTCACTTCGTGGACTGGAACCAGAGCCCGGTTCGCTACCGCGCGGCGGGCGAATGGGTTCCGCCGCCACCACCCGAGCACTTCGAGTGGGAACCGCAGTACTTCAACGTGCTCACTTTGGGACCGTGGTTCGACACCTTCCTCGTTCGGCATCGCATCGATCCGCACGAACTGTTCGACCCGGATCCGTCGGTGCACCTGCTGCTCCATCGGGGCACGTGGTGGCTCTACCGACGCTCGCCCGTGAAGTAGCACTGCACGCCTGAGGCAAGCGCGTGCCGCGCGCACTTCGATGCCGCGCGCGTGATATTTCAAGTTTGCACACGAGTCGGATTCTCCGCGCCTAAACCCTCGTTCCCTGGTCGAGAACGGGATGGAACGGTCCTCGCACTGTCTCTGGCCCAGGTAGGCGACGACAACCGCGAGCCTGCCGCAGTCAAAGTCATAGCGGCCCGAAACGTCCCCCCTCCGTTCGGGCCGCTATGCAAGTCTCAACACGACGGTCCGGGTATCCCCCCCCCCTCTACCCGGGCCGTCGTGTCCTTTTTGTTCGTGATT
>DATBBD010000060.1:0-4589 GCA_036271175.1 Polyangiaceae bacterium
GCGCAGCTCACTCTCGTCTGGTATTCGCTCCTGCCTTCCTCCAACAACGGCCAGGGCAACCTGTCCGCCTACGAGCTCGACTACCGGCTCAACGGCGGAACGACCCACGCCTACCACTACACGGCGGACCAGCTCGCGTTCATGAACGCTCAGCTCGCCGCCCAGCAGCCCGTATCCGGCACGCTCGGCTTGAGCCTCGCCGTCGATCCCGCGGAGCTCGTCTCGGGCGTCAACAAGGTCGAATTCGCGACGACCAACGTCCCGACCTCGGGGTACATGCCCGCCGTCTACAACGTCGATCTCGTCGTTTCCACGCAGTAACCGCCGTGTAAACCGCCCGACTCCGGCCATTCGATCTAAACGCCGGTGACGGCCTTCAGAATACGCCCGAGCCACGACGACGGCGTCACCGGGCCGGCGCTCACGACGAGGCACGTGCACGGCTCTGGTCCGAGGATGTGCTGGCTGTGCGTCGTCCCCGGTTCGCGACGGCTGAGGTCGCCGCTGCGGAATAGCTCGTGGGTCACGCCGTCTTCGAGCTCGCCGTCGAGGACGAGCAGCATTTCGAGCGCTTCGTGCCGGTGCTCGGGGATGGTGAAGCCCGGCTTGAAGCGAATGATGCGGGCGGGAATGCCGCCGACCGAGAAGTTCAGCGGCAAGTGCCGGAGGCCGGGGATGAGAAACCGCCAGCGCGGCGGCGAGTCCTGAAAGTAGGCGGACAGCGGACGCGGGATCCCCGCCACTGCAGCGACCGGTTGCGTCTCGGATGCGGGCGCCGCGAGTACGCGAGCGACGTCGAAGTTCGGACGGGGCGGCGCGCCCGCCGTGTCGTCCATCGAATCGAGCAGGGCGCCGCCGAGGTCTTCGAAGAGCGAGACGTTGTCGCGACACTCCGGGCAGTACGTGAGATGACACGCGACGACGAGCGACACCCATTCGGGGCTCGTGCCCGCCGCGTACGCGATGAGCTCGTCGGGTTCCGGGTGGTGGGTGGGCGCGTTCATTCGTCTTCGTTCCCGCCGACGTGGCCGCGCAACGTGCGGAGCGCGAGACGCGCGCGCGTCTTCACCGTTCCGAGAGGCACACCGGTTTTGTCGGAGAGCTCGCTCATCGTCAGGCCTTCGAAGTACAACGCCTCGAGGACGCGCTGCTGCTCTTCGGGTAATCGCATCAGTGCGGTGCGCAACGTTGCAACGCGCCCGCGGCGCGCGGCCTGCAGCTCCGGCGACGGGTCTTCTCGGCCCGCAACCCAACACGGATCGTCGGGGCTCGGTTCGGGGCGGCGCTGGCGCCGGATGCTGTCGATAAGACGATTTCTAGCGATGGTGAACACCCAGGTACCGAGCGATCCCTTTTCTGGATCGAAGCGCTCGGACTGGTTCCACACCGTCAGCATCACCTCTTGCGAAACTTCGTCCGCGAGCGACGCGTTCAGACCTTGGCGGAGGAGATACGCGCGGACACGCGGCGCAAAGTGTCCGAAGATCTGCTCGAAGCTCGTCCGGTCCATATCGGCCATTCGCCGAGGGCCGAGTGGTACCAAGAACCGAGAGGCTCTTCGGCTGAAGCTCCAGAGCGCCCCAGCCACTAGCGGCGTGGGCGCCGTGAGCACCATCGGGCTCGACGTCATGGCTCGTATACGACGGACGGCCCGGTTTGGACTCGTTTTCCATTCAACTACCCGACCCAACGCAGCTTTTTCGCGAATCGGTCGTGAAACATCCCACTCCGACGGCTCGCGCGCGCGCTTCGTTACGGAGTGATGGCGGCGCGTCAGCGGGTCACGTAAAGGACGGCGATCGGAGCGCGCCATGAAAACCCTCGTCTTATTGCGTCACGGCCAGAGCCAGTGGAACCAGGAAAACCGATTCACCGGCTGGGTGGATGTCCCGCTGAGCCCGCTCGGCATCGAAGAAGCCCGCGCCGCCGGCAAGCTCCTCAAGGACGAGAAGCTCGACTTCGACGTCGCGTTCACGTCGGTGCTGAAGCGCGCGATCAAGACGTTGTGGATCGCGCTCGAGGAGCTCGACCGCATGTGGATCCCCGTGCATCGCAGTTACCGGATCAACGAGCGCATGTACGGCGCGCTCCAAGGTCTCGACAAGGCGGAGACCGCGCGCGAGCACGGCGAGGCACAGGTGAAGATCTGGCGCCGCAGCTACGACATCCGTCCGCCGGTGCTGTCCACGGACAGCCCGTTTCATCCCGCCAACGATCCGAAGTACCGCGGCCTCTCGTCCGACCAGATCCCGTCGACGGAGTGTCTCAAGGACACGGTCGAGCGCTTCTTGCCGTACTGGGAGAGCAACATCGCGCCCGCACTTCGACAAGGGCAGCGCGTGCTCATCGCCGCGCACGGCAACAGCTTGCGCGCGCTCGTGAAGCACCTCGAGGGCATCAGTGACGACGACATCGTCGAGCTGAACATCCCGACGGGCGCGCCGCTCCTTTACGAACTCGACGATTCGCTCCGTCCGATCGCGAAGGGTCGGTATCTGGGCGATCCGGAAGAGACGGCGCGCCGCGCCGCAGCCGTCGCGAGCGAGCTCGCGAAGAAGCACTGAGCGGTCGTAACCGCGGCGTCGCTCGCCCCCGTGCACCGTCGTCGTGGCGAGGCGAGGCGTGCTGTACTATGTTGTAATACGTGAAGGCTCCTCAGCGAAAAGCCCGTCGCGCGCGCCGAGCGGCGCGCCACAACAGCGACGTCAAAGATCGGCTCATCCAGACCCGCGTCCCCGAACGTCTCGAAAGTGTGCTCAAGGAAGAGGCGAAGAAGCGGCGTCTCACCGTCTCGCACCTGATCCGCAACGTGCTCGAAGACACCTTGGATCTCGTGGACACCGTCGTGATCGGCGCCGGCGATTTGGTCGGCGCGTCCGTCGAAATCGCCGAGCAAGTCGCGCGCGACGCGGGAAAGATCGCGACGACCGCGCGCCAAGCCGTTCGAGCGCGCACTGGCGACTCCGAGTCGAACGCGGTGCCCGCTTCGGCCACGCCGGGTACGTCGACCGCGCCGGTCGCGAACGCCAATAGAGCCGCGCCCGCCCCGGCCATCCCGGCGATTCCCGCCGTGCCCGAGCCGGAGGCGACCACCGCCGTGGTCGAAAATGGCGATCTCGATCACGTCCTCGCGTGGAACGCCGTCGTCGTGAATCGTCCGGCCGCGTGCGCGTCGTGCAAGGCCGGGCTCGCGCGCGGAAACCCGGCGCATCTCGGTATTTCGTCGGATCCGACGCATCCGCCGACGTGGCTCTGCGACGCCTGTCTCGGCAAGTTGTAGGCATGGGCGCGACAGCGGCGCTCGCGCCGAGGCACGCCGCTTGCTGAATGCACGAAGAATGCGCCGCTTTGCTCATCTCGCCGTGCTCGCCGGACTCCTCGCTGCGCGTGGAGCGATGGCCCAAGAGGCTGCCCCTGAGCCGAAAAATGCCGACGATTCCGCGTCGCCGAGCAAACCCGCGGCGCCTGTGGGTGAGGCGACCACCGAACGGCCTTCGAGTGTGCCTAAGCCGCCCACGTATTCGCCGAGCGACGCGGGCCACGCGATACTGCCGGACGAGCCGCGCAACTACCGCTGGTACGGGTGGCAGACCTTGCTCGCGGACTCGATCGCGATCGGCCTTTTCGGTCTCGCGGCGGCGAACCGAGCCAATGGCCCCCTCTTGGGCGCGAGCGGCGTCGTCTACGTCGCCGGGGGTCCGGCGATTCATCTGGCGCACGGTCGCGTGGGCGCGCTCGCGGGAAGCCTTGCCCTGCGCGTCGGGCTTCCGCTGGTCGGCGTGGGCTTGGGTGCGGCGACGGCGAGCTGCTCGGCACAGCGGCAATCGGAAGACGATGACGCGGGAACCCCCTGCGGCCTGACCGGTGCGGTGTACGGCTTCGCCGTCGGAGCCGGCCTCGCAATGGTGGTCGACATGGCCGTGCTCTCCTGGGAACCCAGCACCGAACCTATGACGCAGGAGGCGCCCCCTCCATCGCCCGCCGTCGCATGGTCCCTCACGCCGACGATGGATCCCAAGTCGGGAGCGAAGGGCGTCTCGATGGTTGGCACCTTCTGATCGTCGAGCTGCGGTCCCGCTCGCGTCGCCTGCGCCACTTCTCCCTGAACGCCGTAACGGCCGTCGTCCTCTCGATCGGCTGACCGCGTCGAGCGCCGAGTCTCCGAGAGTCGAAGGGGAGCGACCGAAAATCGGTGAGTCGCGCGGGTCCGTTTGCCTCGACGAGGCCCATTTTTATTGGGGGAATACCTAGTTCGTCCAGTGGCGCCGGGATGGTCTCCGCTTTGCATCGCAAGTGCGATCCGATGCAATCCGTCGCTGCTTTCGTCGCGCCGAGCCGAGCGCGCGCCCTGTGTTCGCGGCTGCTCACGGCGTTGGCGTTGCTCGCGCTGCCGGGCTGCTACGACGGCGCGCCGCCGCCCGACGTCGCGAAGTCGTTCGATCTTCTGCAGTTCCAAGGCAAGTGGTTCGAGATCGCGAAGCTCCCGCGCCCGACGCAAACCGATTGCGCCGGAACCGTCGCGACGTACGCGGTTCGCGCCGACGGTCTCGTCGACATGACCAGCACGTGCCACGTCGGCGCGCTCGACG
>DATBBD010000061.1:0-7673 GCA_036271175.1 Polyangiaceae bacterium
CCTCACCATAAATCTGCTGCCGGATGAAGACACCGACGATCATCGCGAGGATGAGCTCGCACGTCTCCTTGAGTGCCTCGAGCGGAAGACCGCTCGGTAGCGCTTCCTGAATTCCGGCGAGCAGCGAGTTGAGCGCGCTCGCGTGAAATCGGCGCAGCGCTTCGCGGGATTCCTCGTCGATTTGCGATCGCTCCGCGAGGACCACGAGGAGGACACGGAAGAGCTCCGGACGTTCCTTCACGCGACGCCGCATCGTCGAGAGCGCCGCTTCGAGACGATCACGGGGATTGCCACCGCCGCGCGCGGCGTCGCGGATCTGATCGATCCACTCGGCGACGACCTGATCGATCACCGCGTTGAGGAGCCCGACCTTGTTCTGGAACTCCCAGTACAGACCGGTCTTCGCTACGCCCGCCTTGCGGCAGAGCGCATCGACGCCCGTGGCAGCGTAACCACGCTCTGCAAACATCTCGATCGCGGCTTCGAGAAGACGTTCGCGTGTCGATCCATGACGCGGCGTCGGTTCCGTGACTGGCAGGGCACTCATCGATTCCCTCCGGCTGTACCGACCAGTATACCTACAGCGGCTCCGGGGACAGCCCTTAATTGGCAGAAGCGGTAAGGCGTGGCAGCGGGTGCGAATGCCACTGACCGAGCGAGTGACCGGTACGGCGGGTATCGGTGGACCGTGCCCCTGATTTGACGGCGTGCGCTAAGAAGGTAAAATTGCCCGTTTAATTCATGCCGACCACGCCCTCCAGCCCGCGTCCGAGCAGCACGGCTCTCGGGCCATTGAGATGGGTCAAACCGCCGCTCCAAGCTAGAAGCCGTAAGACTCTCGAGAAGCTCCTCGATGCGGCGGAAGAGCTGATTCGCGAATCAGGCGCGACCGGGCTCACCGTGTCGGAAGTCGTGCGACGCGCGGGGTCGTCGGTGGGCGCGTTCTATGCGCGGTTCCCGGACAAGGACGGCCTGTTCGCGACGCTGCAACAACGCTCGTGCGACGAAGCCGTCGCCACCGCGGAGCTCGCGCTGGATCCGGCGCGATGGGAATCCGTCGACCTCGGAGTGGCGATCACGGAGATCGTCCGCTTCTTGGTGAACATTTCGCGCGAACGTCGCGGGCTCATCGTCGCGTTCATCGGCCTCGCGGCAGCCGATGTCGTTTATGCGGATCGCCGCGCCCGCGTCGAAGTGGAAATCGCGAACCGCGTTCACACGTTCTTCCGCGCACGGCTCGGCGAATTCTCGCATTCCGATCCCGAGCGTGCGGCGATCGTCACCGTGCGCACGCTGGTGAGCACTCTCGAGTACGGCGCGGTGATTTTTCGCGGAGAGCCGAACGCAGTGACGCTGTCCGACGAAGTGCTCTCCGAAGAGCTCGCGCGAACCGTGATCGCCTATCTCGGCATCCCCGGGAGCGGCGGCCGCCCGAAGCGCGCGAACGAGTGACGCGGGCGAGAGCCGGCGAGCGCGAGCGCGCTCACTTTCCGACGCGCAGCATGCGACTCGCGGCCTTGAAGTTCCGTGGATCGATATCGTAAGCGGCCTTCCACTCGGCGCGTGCGCCGGCGGTGTCGCCGTTCCGTTCTTCGACGTCACCGAGGAGCACGTGGAGATCGCCGTCGTGCAGGTCGAGCGAAACGGCGCGCTTCGCCCACGACAAGGCCGCCGCGGGCTCACCCTGGACGAGCAGCACGCGAGCGAGGCCCGCCGCTGCGGTGGCGTTCAACGGATCGAGCAGCACCGCGCGACGATAAAAGCGATCGGCCTGCGCGTAGTCCGCGGCGTGAACGGATCGCTCGCCTGCTCTCACGTACATGGCGGCCATCGTGCGAATCGCGGCGCCGTCGGAAGGGTCGATCTTGCCGAGCTCGAGCCAGATGCTCCGCGCGCGATCGGCGTCGCCCGCGCGCGCGAGCGCGTCGGCGTACAAGCCCTCGACGTCGGCGTCGTCCGGGTGAACCTTCGCCGCTCGCGCCGCCCAATCTCGCGCCTGTTCGGCGTCTTTTCGCGCGAGCAAGACGCGCGTGAGCGCCAGAAATCCCTCGGGGTTGTTCGGGTCGAGCACCGTCGCGCGGCAAAATGATTGCTGCGCGTCGTCGAGCCGCCCGAGCATCAACGCGCGCCGGCCGAGTCCGATCTCGTTCAGCGCGCGACCCGGTTGATCGCTCGACAATAGCGACCAGCTCGGCCCGACGATCTGTTCGCAGGTCTGCACCTTCGTCGTCGTTTCCCCCGACACGTCGGCGGGCGTCGCTTCCTCCATCGCGGAAGGATTGGTAGGGGGCGCATTTTCCGTCCTGGCCGATGAAGTGGGGACCCTCGGCGACGCCGCCGGCGCGACGCTCGGCGTCGGGAGCGCGGCGACGGGCGCCACCTGCGGGGCGGGCGCAGCGAGCGAAACCGCGAGCGCTGGAGTAACGGCGTTCGCCGTGGGATCGTCCGCGGTTTCGGAGTGCGACTTCGCGACGCGCGGCGACGCGATACTCGCCGCGATCACGATGCCCGCGAGCACCGACGTGAGACCCGCGGCGAGAAACCAGATCGGGACGCGCCGGCGCTTCAACGCGGCGGCGAGGCTCGTCCTCGCGACGGGCGCGTCGTCCACGACGTCAGGCTCCGGTGCCGGAAGCGACGGATGAATCGGCGCGGGTTCGCAGTCGGCGAGGTTCAACGCGACGTCCACGGGCGACATGACGTTGACGAGCTCCGCTTCCGACAATCGCTCGACGTGGACTCGCCCCGAGCCGAGCACGAGGAGCGCCGCGAGGGCGACCGCGCCTTCGGCCGGCGCAGGCTCACCCTCGAGCTCGGCGCGCGCGCCGGCGACGAGGTGATCGCTCAGGTCGACTCGCACCTGGGCGCGCGGATTTTGCACGACGAGTCGGATCGGCTTCGACGATGTCGCGAGAGCGCGGAGCAATCGCGCAGGCCCGGTAATTTCGAGCCGCGTGTCGAACGGCGTGCCTCGCTCGACGCGTTCGACGAGCGCGCGCTCCGGCTCCGCGAGCGCCGCGAGCGTACCCAGCGTCCTCGCGATCTTCGTCCCGCCTTCGGTCTCCGACCAGATTTCGTCCCAGCGCACGACGAGCAGCGACGCCCAGCGCAGCCTCGTGTCGCGGCGCATCCGACGTACCAGTTGAAACCCGGGTTTGCGGAGGCCCGCCTCGTCGATGAGGAGAATCGCCGGGTCGAGCTGTCTCAGCCGCGCAAATCGCTGCTCGGGCGGATCGAAGTCGGTGACGACGACCGAGACGTCGCGAGCACGGAGCGCCTGGGCGATGGCGTCGGCGCGCGCCGCGTCTTCGTCGGCGAGGAGCACGCGCAATCCGGAGACGTCGTCGCCGGTGCCCGTGTGATCGAGAGCGTCCGCGCCGAGCATCTGGATCGTCCCGCCGGCGCGCTCGTCGAACTCGTAGTGCAGCGGCTCCGCGTGCACGACGTGTTTTCGGATGCGCGACACGAACTCGTCGATGGTCTGCGCGAGCGGCCGCCCTCCGCCGAGCACGACGCGCAACGTGTCGACGTCGGACCCCGCCGGGCCGCGCACCGAAAGGATCCCACTGCGGAGTTCCTTCGACAACGCAGCGACCAGCTCGTCGAGCGTCGCTTCCCCGATGTAGCCGACCGCATCGCCGTCGCGCTCCGGAATTTCGCGCGCGAGCTTTTCGACCCGCTCGGCGATCGCTTCCACGCTCGCCGACCTCGGAATGACAGCGGCGGCTCCATGGCGAAATCCGCGAAGCCGTTCGTCGAGCGCCGTGTCGTCGGCGAGAATCGCAACAGGAACGACCGAGCTTTGGGGCGAGGTGTGCAAATGAGCGAGCGCGCTCGAACCGCCGTCCATGGCGGCGTCCCCGACGAGGAGCACGAGGTCGGGCGCCGCTGCCACCACCGCGTCGACGATGCCGTGGAGCGACGAGGTTTCGACGTACACGCCGTGCCGGCCGAGCGCCGCCGCGATCGCCGTGTGAAACGACTTGTCCGCCCCGACGAGGAGCACCGTGGGCTCGGTATCCGTGCGCGAACGCCCCTCTCGCCCGCGCCGCTGTCCGGCGTCACGCGGCGCCGGATCTCGCGGCGGGGTGCCATCGCTGGACGAGGACATTGCCGTTCATCATCGCAAAGTCGACGCCCCGTTGCCATCGGGGTGTTCTTGCCAGGACGGCGCGCAACGGGCCGCTCAGCCGTGCGGCGCGTGCGACGGTCGCTTCGAAGGGAGATGGAGGGACAGGTCCACGACGAGCGGAAGATGGTCCGACGCTTTCCGGCAGAGGCTCGTGCGAACCGGGTGTGCAGCGCGGTGGACAGCGACGTTGCCGCGTACGAAGAGCGCGTCGAGCGGACGGATCGGCAGCGCGGCCGGGAAGGTGTTCTGTAAGGGCCCTGCGCGCCGAAAGCCCCGAGGAACGAGAAAATCGGGTCCGAGCGTTCCCCACACGTCGTTCAAATCCCCACCGACGACCACGGGAGTGTCTTCGTGAAGGCCGCGAAATGGCGAACAACTCAGGAAGCGCTCGAGCTGCTTTCCGCGCTCCGACCCCGCGAGCCCGAGGTGCATGTTGTGAACGACCAGGGTGCGCGACCCCTCCGTAGTTCGAACGCGCGCGCGGACTTGGAGCAAGCCGCGGCGCTTGCGTCGTCCGATCGTCAGATCGACGTGGTGTTGCTCGAAGAGCGGCCACTTCGAAAGGACGGCATTTCCGTAACCGCCCATATCGAACCGATGCTCCGGATGAAACGCGAGGTGCGGCATGCCGAGCGCCTCGGCGAGCATCTCGGCCTGGTCATGAAACTGAGAGCGCGGCAGATCGTCCGACACCTCTTGAAGGAGGGCGACGTCCGGCGCGATCTCGCTGAGCACCTCGACGGTCCGCTCGAGTCGGTAGCGGCGATCCATCCCGCCGATGCCTTTATGGATGTTCCAGGTGACGACCCGAACGCGCATGTTCGCCGCCGAACATAGATCGGCCGCGCGAGGCAGGGTCAACCTCACGCGGCCTTCGGCTCATTTCAGCGCTTCACCGGGCTCGTCCGCTTCGCCCCATCTCGTCGACGGGGTGAGGCACGATCGCCCGTTCAGGCCGTGCGCACGGCGATCTGCCGCGGCTTGTACGGCGCCCGTTTGGGCAGATGGACCGTCAAAACGCCCGCCTTCAGCGACGCCGAAACCGCTTCGGCGTCGACGCTAGGCGGCACCGCGAACTCGCGACGATAGTTCCGTCCGGGAGCCGGCGCCTGGAGCACGAGGCGGTCGCGCTCGAGGGTCACCTCGGCGCCGTCTTGCGGCACGCCGGGCAGATCCGCGAGGACCAGAAACTCGTTGTCATTTTCGTACACGTCCACCGCGGGAGCGGCGAACGTTTTGTCGTCGGCCTTCCGGGCCGCGTCGTTCTTCGACTTGGTGATTCCCAACATGTTCGTCATTCCTTCCTTCGACGTCTCTCAGGCCGCTTTTACGGCGATGCTCTTCTTTTGCGCGACCGCCGCCTTGCCGATCGACACGGCGAGAACGCCGTCCTTGAGCTCGGCGGTGGTCTTCTCGGCGTCGGCTCGTTCGCCGAGCGCATAGCTCCGCGAAAACTTCTGCGACCCGCGCTCTCGCCGGCGCGGCGTGAAGCCCTCGGGCTCCGTCACTTGTCGCTCGGCGGACACCGTGAGCACCCCGTCGTGGAAATCGACGTGAACATCCTTCTCCGCGACGCCCGGCACTTCGACGCGCAGGACGAACTTGTCGGTCTCCTCGTCGAACCTGGCCGGCGCGTAGCCGGTGCTGGCGAGCCCGATGTCGCGATCCGCGTCACGCAGGATCCGATCGAAACCACGGAACACGTCATCCCACCCGAAGGGGTCGGTGAACGGGCGGTCGAGCAAACTTCGGTATTCGAACATTTTGATTTCCTCCGGAATGGGACGCGAATGGATCGCGCCGGGTGTCGTGGCGGCAGGACCACACCTCTCTCGTTCGCGGAACGGCGGTGATGCTCGTTCCACGTCTTGGGGGGCCTATTTGGCCGCCGCCGCATCAAAACGTGTGCACGGGCGGGACCCTGTCAACCCCGCAGGGGCGCCCATTTCGGCTGCGCCGTCTCGAACGCCGAGCCCGCCACGCGGCGAGCTATTGATTGTGCCGCAGGGTTACGCGACGCTGCGCGGCGATGCGGAACGGCCCGGCGAACACCTCGTTGCTCGCGCTGCTCTCGATCGCCGTCGCCCTCCTCGCGTTCCTGGTGTTCGAGGTGAACCACGTCGAACACCGGCTCATCGTACAGGGAGAGCAGATCCAGGCCCTCGGCGAGGCCACCGAAAAACTGGCGGCATCCGGGGTTCGGCTCGCGAGCGCCGGGGCGGCTGGGGCCGTGCTCGCGGACGACGCGCCGGCGCACGTGCTGCACCCCGACGTCCCGAATTTTCTCAAGCCGCGCAAAGACTACGTCGCGCCGCCCGGCGCCGCGGTCGACGGCGTGCTGTTTCGCGGATGGCCTTCGGGCGACCCGAAGGGGTTCAACGCGCTCATCGATAACTCCGCCGAGCTCGGTGAGCTCATCGAGTCGTACATCGCGACGCCGTTCGCGAGCCGGGACCCGTGGGAGAACCCCGACGACTTTTACGGCGAGCTCGCGACGCGCATCGAGATCACGGACGACTACAAAGAGTTCACGATGTACCTGCGCCACGGGATGAAGTGGCAAACGCCGAGCGGGGTCGATCTGAACGATCCGAAGTTCGCGTGGCTGAAGGGCGACCACGAGGTGACCGCGAAGGACTTCGTCTTCACCTTCGACATGATGACGAGCCCCCAGGTCGAGAACGGCTTTCTCAAAAATTACTACGCGGAGCTCGAGAGCTACAAAGCCGTCGACGACTACACTTTCGTCATCCGCTGGAAGAAAAAGCAGTACACGAACGTCTCATTTTCGGTGGAGATCGCGCCGCTCCCGGAATTCGTTTTTGCCTACGACTCGGACGGCACCCGGTTTCCGAAAGAGACCGTCGGCGCGCGTCTCAATCAGCACTGGTACAACAACAAGGGCGACATCGGCGCCGGCGCCTACAGCATGGCGTCGTACGAACCCGGTGCGCGCATTCGCCTGGTGCGAAACGAGAACTACCCCTTCGCAAAGCCGGCGATCGCCGCAATCTCTTACCCGATCTACACCGACCCCAATCAGACGCTCCTGAAGCTCAAGGCGCACGAGCTCTCGATCGGCGCGCTCACGGCCGGCCAGTACCGCGAAGAGATCCTCCAGTACAAGGACGCGCCGAAAAAGCCGGCCGGGAGCCCCTTCTTCGATGGTCGCATCTCGTGTCAGATCACCGACCAGCCGGTCTTCAGTTACATCGGCTGGAACGCGGACAAGCCGCTCTTCGCAGACAAGCGCGTGCGCCGCGCGATGACGTTCGCATTCGACCGAAAGCGCATCCTCGACAGCGTGTTCGTCGGGCTCGGCGAGATCACGACGGGCCCATATCTCCATTCGAGCCCCTACTACGATCCGTCGATCACGCCGATCCCTTTCGACCTCGAGCAAGCGAAGAAGCTCCTCTCCGACGCGGGTTGGACCGACACCGACGGCGACGGCCTGGTCGACAAGCAGCTCCGGCCCGGCGACGCAAAGCGGTCTCCGTTCGAATTCACCCTGCTCGTCTACGGTTCGAGCAAGGAGTAC
>DATBBD010000062.1:0-9256 GCA_036271175.1 Polyangiaceae bacterium
GACAGGCCTGCGGAGTCCCAGTACATCGTTCCTAAGCGATCGATAGCCACGAGCTATCGCGCTAAGCAGCGCGAAGGACGACGGGGCGGAAACGGAGCGTGACGACGAAAACGACTAAGCGTGCTCGCGGGCGGCGAGCTCCGTCATGACCGACGCGATGGTCTTCACCAAGGTTCGAAGCGCGACCGTCGCGGGCGTCGTTTTCCGCCACGCGAGCGCGAGCGTGCGCGACGGGCCACGCGCGCCGAACGGACGGATCACGAGCGCGCCGGCGCGGTTCTCGGTCTCGATCGCGAGGCGCGGCAACAGCGTGATGCCCGTCCCTCCGACGACCATTTGCGCGAGCGTCGAGAGGCTCGTCGCGCGCACGCTCGCTTCGTCTGCTCCGGCGCGCTGGCAAACCGCGAGCGCTTGATCACGAAAACAATGCCCGTCTTCCAGGACGAGCACCGTCTGACCTTCGAGCTGGTCGAGACGCGCCGGCGCTTGCCCGCGGGCGAGTTTGTGGTTCGCCGGGACGGCGAGAAAAAAGGCGTCCTTGCCGAGCTCTTCGTAAGCGAGCTCGCCGAGCTCCGACTCCACGGCGAGGATCGCCGCGTCGAGCTCGCCCGCTTCCACGCGCCGGACGAGCGTTCTCGTCTTGTCTTCTTCCCAGAACACCTGAAGCTGCGGGTGTTTCGCACGGAGCACCGGCGCGACCTCCGGCAAGAGATACGGCGCCACCGTCGGAATCACGCCGACGTGCAACGTCGCTGTCCGACCGGCGCTTGCTCGCTCGGCCGCGGCCACGAGATCGTCGGCTTCGAGAACGGTGCGGCGCGCCCGCTCGAGCACCACCGCGCCCGCCTCGGTCACCACCACGCCGCGGGTCAGCCGCTCGAAGACGCGAACCCCGAGCGCGGATTCGAGCTGAGCGACCTGGGTCGACAGCGACGGCTGCGCGATCGCGCACGCCTCGGCGGCACGCCGAAAACTCCGAAATTCGGCGACCGCGAGCACGTATTGCAGCTGCCTCAAGGTGACCGGGTGCGGGGACCAGCGCCTCATAGGCTCGGACTATCGCACTTCGCCCGGAACGGCACTTGCTCGGTGTATGCTCCGCCCGAACGGACGCCCATGCTCACCCTGCACCACCTGAACAATTCGCGCTCGCAGCGCGTGCTCTGGCTCCTCGAAGAGCTCGAAGTTCCGTACGAGATCGTCCGCTACCAACGCGACCCGGCGACGATGCTCGCTCCGAAAGAGCTGCGGAAGATTCATCCGCTCGGCAAATCGCCGATCATCACCGACGACGGAAAGACGCTCGCCGAGTCGGGGGCGATCCTCGAGTACATCGTCGATCGCTACGGCAACGGACGGCTCGCGCCGCCGCGCGACTCGGCCGAGCGGCTCCGATTCACGTACTGGTTGCACTACGCGGAAGGGTCCGCGATGCCGCCGCTCTTGCTCAAGCTCGTCATTGGACGACTCTCGAAGCCGCCGGTGCCGGCGCTGATCCGTCCGATCACGGGCGCGGTCGCCGGGCGAATGAACAAGCTCTTCATCGATCCTCAGCTCAAGCTTCACTTCGACTTCATGGAGGCGGAGCTCGAAAAAAACCCCTGGTTCGTCGGCCCCGACTTCAGCGCGGCCGACATTCAGATGAGCTTTCCCATCGAGGCAGGACAGGCCCGCGGCATGGTGTCGAGCGATCGCCCGCGTCTCGTCGATTTCTTGAAGCGCATTCACGCGCGTCCGGCGTATCAGCGCGCGCTCGAGCGCGGCGGCCCGTACCAGCTCATGAGCTGACCGGGTGGCACGCGACGCGTCCCCTTCGCGCGCTAGACCACGCGAAGGCTCGGGGTTACCGGAACCCGGTGGTACGGCGAAAAGCCGTCGTAGATTTCGAGGTGCTTGTCGACGGTGTCGCGGATGCGCGACCCAGGGCGGATCCCGGCGCGTAGCCGATCCCACAGAGCCGGCGTGGTCGCGGCCTCGACGAGGCGCTCCGCGAGGTGCTGCGCGTTGCCGACCCGGAAATGAAGGCCGTTTTCGCCGTGTCGTACTTTCTCGACCATGCCGCCGATGTCGCTGCAGATCACCGGACGACCGTGCGCGAACGCTTCCTGAATCACCAAGGGCGAATTTTCCCACCAGATCGACGGAACGACGACCCAGTCGACTCCGCTCATGAGCGACGCGACATCGGCGTGATCGTAGCCGCCGTGCATGCGCACGTACTGGCGCGTCCGTTCGAGCTTCTTGTGTACCGCGCTCTGGTATTCGGCGGATTGCCACGCGAGGTGCGCGCCGTGCACATCGAGCGAGATGCCGTCGAGGCCGCCGCGAAGCGCCTTCGGCAAGAGCGTCATCGCCTCGAGCAAGACTTGGAGCCCCTTGTATCGCTGGATTTGCCCGAAGAATGCGAAACGGCCGCGGGTGCCACTCGAACCGAGCGGGCGAGCCGGCGCCGGTTCCAGGGCGGGCTGGCCGTTCTCGATCAACACGAACTTCTCCCGCGGTAAACCCCACGCGACGTACCGATCGATCAGAAACTGGCTCGGCGAGACGAACGCGTCGACGAGGGAGAAAAAGCTTTTGATGAACAGCTCGCGCAGGAAAAAATTCTGCGGCGAGACGTCGGGAAAACAACGGTGACACGCGCCGGGCGTCGCGCGACGGCAGAGCTCGTCGCCGCGCGTGCGGATCATCTGTCCGTTGTTGTTACAGATCCCGAGATACTCGTGCAGCGTGAGGACGATCGGAACCGAGGGTGAATAGTTCTTGATCTCGCGGATCACCTCCAAACCGAGGTGCACGAAGTGATGGAGGTGCACCACCGTCGGTCGATACCATTCGAGGAGTCCCCTGAAGTCCCTGCACACCAGCTGAACGTCGCGCTGCGAGAAGCGGAAGAACTCACACTCCGAGTTCATGAGCACTTCCGACCCGTCGGGCGAAAATTGGCTGAACACGGCGGCGTTTTGCCCGCCTCCGTCGTGGCGCGCGAGGAACATGGCATGCACGCCGGGACGGCTCTTCAGTTCACGAAAGAGATCGTACGCGGCGCGCTCTCCGCCGCCCGGATTGATCTCCGGGTGACCGTGGCTAATGACTAGGACGCGGTGTCGCTCTTCCACGATGACCCTTCCTGAAGGAGCTTGCCGATCGCGCCGCCCCATTTTTCGGTCTGGCGCCAGGCGTTGTAGAGCGTGAGCCCGTGGCGCCAGTCTTGTGTGCCGATGAGCGTCTGCGACTGCCGCTCGAGATGATAAAGCTCGACCGCGGGCGAGTACCAAACCTGTCGCCCCGCGGCCCGAAGCTTGAGACAGAAATCCGAATCTTCGAAGTCGCCCAAAATGTAGTCCTCGTCGAGCCCGCCGACGCTCAGGTAGAGCTGTCGCTCGACCATGAGACACGCGGCCGTCACGGCCGGCACGGCCACCGGACCTTTTCGCGTATTCGGTTCGTTCGGGTGACCCTTTTTCGGGTGCGAATTGAGCCAGAGACCGGGGTACGTCGGAATTTGACCGAACGTCATTCCGGCGTGTTGAACCGAGCCGTCGGGGAAGAGCAACGTTGCGCCGAGCGCGCCGGGTTGACGGAGAGCGTCGTAGATGCGCGTCAGTTCCGAGAGCCACCCGCTTCGGATGGGCATCACGTCGGAGTTGAGGAGCAGCAACAATCTGCCGCGCGCGATCGCCGCGCCCACGTTGTTCGCGGCGGCGAAGCCGTTGTTTCTACGGCAAACGACGACTCGGCAGGGGACGCGATAGAGCGGAAAGAGCTCGCGGCAGAGACGGAGCGCGAGCTGGGCGATTCGCGGATCGTCGACGACGTAGATCAGTTCGGCGCCTTGAAAATCCGGATCGTCCGCGAAGAGGGCGAGCTGGTACTCGATGAGATCGTACCTGCCGTAGATGGGAACGACGACCGACACGGTCGGGCGCTCCGGGGGCGCGCCGATCTCGAAGACCGGTTCCTGCTCGCGCCGCGGGGAACGACTTGCCCACAGGCCGTCGATCGCCGGCCCGAGGTGCTTGAACAAGACGTTCGCGTCCTCGGGCGGGATCAGCTTGAGGATTTCGCGAATGCACGGCGTGGGGTCGCCGTTCGTCGTTCGGAGCTGGAGCGGGCGAAGACGCCACCTGACCTTCGACTCGCATTGAAAGGTGAAATACAAAGACGACTCGAGCACGTCGCTCCGCACGCCGGGAGCGGGCGCGAAACACGCGAAGCCCACGCGGTCCGAAGACCACCCCTCGGACCAGGGCGCGTACGCCTTCACCAGATCGGGCCGCGATAGACGGAAAGCTTCGGGAAGGACGTCGCCCGAGCGACCCCCGCTCCAGTGCGCGACGAGCGAACGTACGCGTTCTTCGAAGTCGATCATCCACCCGACGACGAGAAGGCCGCGGTTCGGAATCACGAACACGTAGTCGATCGCGCCGGCGACGCTCTTCGAGACCGCTTCGAACATCGCGGACGCCTTGCCGCGCGCTTGCTTCGCCACCGAAGATACCGATTTTCGAATCGACTCCTCGCCCCAAGCGCGGCGCTCGGTCCAGTGCTCCTCGATGACTTCGGCCAGCGCAAGCCACGCCTCGCCTTCGATGCTCGACGCGGTCTCGACGAGCACGCGGCCACCGAAGACCGCCGAAAATGAAGTGGAAACCGAGGTGCCGTCGGTGAGCTCGAAGCGCAAGGTCAATCGGCGCGGAACGATCGCGAGCGCCGCGGGGGGAACGCCGATGACGAACGACGTCGAGCTCGCGGGGCGGCCCGCGACGGCGTGGGACGACAGGAACGAAGTGAACGGCAGAACGTCGATGTTCTCGGCTCCACCGTTGCCCAGTCGAGCCGCCGAGACGCGCTCCGCTTCCAACGACACCCAGCCGATCATCACCAGGCCTTCGTCGAGGTTTGCGGCGGCGAGGTCGATTCCGAGCTCGACGGCGTTCGCCGACGGATCGAATCCCATCATTCGGTCGAGCTCGCGCGGTTCCGAACCGACGGCCGCGAGCAGCGACTGCACGGAGGGACGCGCAACGACGTCATGCATCTTGAACAGCCGGAGGAGCGCGGGGAGATTGTGCCGGAGGTAGTTGGCGACGTTGGGCTCGAGGGGCCCGGTCGACGGCTCGAGCGAGAGCGCCGCCTCGACGGAGGGGCCCCGATCCATCGGCGTGAACAGCAAACGGGTACGTGAGCGCGGGTCGATCACGCCGCCGTGCGCGGCAAGAGCGAAAAACCCGCTGTCTCGATTTCGCGCCAGGACCTCGTCACTCGCGCTGACGGAGAACAACTCGACGACGTCGGGGCGCGAGACCCGGACCCACGATTCACCGATTTCGATGGGTGGTTCGCTCTCGACGAGCAACGCCACGTCGTACACCGCGGCCCGCGACTCGAACGCCCACCCGGCGACGAGAACGCCGACTCCTTCGAGTACGAGACTCAGCTCAACGTTGCAGCGAAGCGCCGCCATCATTCACCTCGACGTCGAACAAGCACCACGACCGATGTTCGGCGATTTCGCCGCGGAAAAGCACGGGAAAGCTTACCCGGCATTCCGATCACTGTCACTCTTCTCGCCGCCTCGCTGCCTCGCTTCCTCGCGCAGTTGCTCGAGCTCCGCGCCGAGCCGCTCACAACGGAACGCGAGCGCGCCTTTCTCTTGCCAGCTTCGAAGCGCAACGGCGCGAGCCTCCTCGGGATCGGACGGATCGGCGGGGACCGGAGCGGGCTTCCATCCATCCGGCCGCCACCCTCGTTTTTCGAGGTCGGCGAGCAAGCGAAGCGCGTCGGGGAAATGGCGCGCGACGAGATCGGCCTCGGCGCGCGCGAAACGCCCGTGCAATAGGTGAGGGTCGCAGATCGCGGGGTCGGGCGCTCCGAGCGGAACGCCGAGCCAATCTTTCACTGCGTCGACCCAGCGCGCGGGCGCGGCGGCGACCGCGTCGACGCTCGTCAGAAAGAACCGATCGGGCGCTTCCGCGGCGACGGAAAGCAAGCTTCGGTTGTAATGCATCCACACGTTAATCGCGAGCGCGGGGTCGTCGTCGAACACCGAGTCCCCACGCCGATAGAGCGAATCGACGACTTCCCAGGGAGGGCGAAAGACCACGAGGAACTTCGCCGCCGGCACGAGCTCGAGCCACATGCGAACGAACAAGGTCGCTCGGGGATCCTTGAAACACCACGGCCGTCCCGGTTTTGCTTTCTGGTCGACGAGCCAGCACGCGTGGCCGGCGAGATCGGCGGGCAGCGCGCGAACTTCGGTCAAAGACCAACCATCGCGATGAAGCGAGAGCCGTTCGAGCGCCGCCATGTGAAGCTCGACGAAGTCCAGGTCTTCGAAGTGCCCGCGGGGGTTCGACCAATTCCCCTCCATGAGCCGGTCTCCGGCGCTCATCCCTGCGCTCGCGAGAAGCGACGCGGCGAGCGAGGTGCCCGATCGGTGCATGCCAACGACGATCAAGGGGGGCTGTGACATCCGCGTCTCGTTTCTTCCGTTATTTCACATCGGAAGTGGGCTGCCCAGGCGCAGCCTTCGGCTTGATCGCAAGGGTGCCTTCGGCGAAGCTTCCGGGCGCCCATGCCGACCATCGCCGAAAATCGCAACGTCTGGACGCAATACGAATGGTCCGGGCAAGGTGACGAATGGTCGTCCGTGTGGGGCGGCACGAGCTTTCTCTGGTGGGGAATGCTCTATCCGCGGCTGCACGGCTTCCTTCCGGCGAAGTCGGTGCTCGAAATCGCGCCGGGCTTCGGCCGCTGCACGCAATTCCTCGCGCGATTTTCCGAACGCCTCGTCGTGGTCGACTTGAATCAGCGCTGCATCGACGCTTGTCGCGAGCGCTTCCGTGACTCGCCGCACCTCGAATATCACGTCAACGACGGGCGCTCGCTCGACATGGTGAAGGACGGCAGCGTCGATTTCGCGTTCAGCTACGACTCCCTGGTGCACGCCGAGGGCGACGTCCTCGACGACTACGTGAGCGAGCTCGGAAAGAAGCTCGCGCCGGACGGCATCGCGTTCATCCATCACTCGAATCTCGGGGCCTTCGTCGATCCGAAGACCGGCGCGCTTCCGTTCGAGAACGCTCACTGGCGTGCGACGACGATGTCCGCGTCACGACTCGAATCGCGGTGCGCCGCGACGGACCTCGCCTGCGTCGGCCAAGAGCTCCTCACCTGGGGCGGTCCGCATCTCAGCGACTGCTTCTCGTTGCTCACCCGCCGCGGCTCGCGCTGGGCGCGGGAAAATACGATCCGCGAGAACATCGGTTTCATGGACGAAGCAAAGAGCATCGCGTCGATGGCGTCGCTCTATCGTCTGGGTTGAAGCTAATTTTTTGGGGGCGCCCGCGGCGTCGCGGCCGGCGGCGACACGATGGTTTCCGAAACGTCGCGACATCCGTCAACCCAGGTTGACGCGCCGGCGTCCACGACGTCGCGAAGATCGTAGCAATGCCGTCCACCGTGATCGCGTCGCGTCGCGGTATCGTGCGCGCACTTCCCGATGATGTTCACGAGATCGATTCGTCGCGCGACCGCGCTCGCCTGCCTCGCTTCGTTCGGCGCCTTCGCGTGCGTATCGACGACTTACCCGGTGACGGTCCCCGGAGCGACGACACAAGAGGATCGGTCGGCGACCGCCGGTCCGTTCGTCGCGCAGTTGAACGGGACGAGCACGAGCTCGTTCACGGTCCAACTGAGTCACCCGACGTGCCAGACCTACGACGTCACTCCGGTCACGGTGACGACCTACTCGAAGCCGTCGACGGGCGGCGCGATCGGGCTCATCGCGGGCGGAGCCGCGCTCGCCGCGCTCGGCACCGCGTCGTGGATCTCGGCGCACAAAGATCCGTCGAAGTGCGACGCGAACGACGACTCGTGCGTTACCCGGACTCAAGCGAAGGCGGTCGGCGGCGTGCTCTGGGGAGTCGGCGCGGGCGGCATTGCATGGGGGAGCTATCGATTGCTCGAGAGCCCCACGGAACTGGACCACCGCACCTACGACAGAAGCGTCGCGGCCGCCGTGCCGGCTCACGACTGCGGTGATTCGCCGCCCGTATCGGGCGTCCCCGTTTCACTCGGCTATCGACTCGGCACCCTCAACTCGCAGACCGACGACGGAGGCAATGCCGTGTTCCCGGCGTGCGGGCCCGAAGTGCAGGGCGGCTGCATCGACGTGTCGCAGCTCTTCTCCAACGACCAGGGCGCGCTCAGTGCAGCAGGGCACGATCTCGGCTCGGTGAACGTCGGGCAAATCTTCGGGGCACGTGAGCCGCCTCCACCGCCCGCGCCGCCCGCGTCCGTCGACCCCGCTCAGGTGTTGCTGGTCGCCGTCGGCATTTGCGTGGTGAAGACGTGGGGCGAGGACAAGTGCGCCGAAAAAATGGGCGCTGGGGCGTGCAATGCCCTCGAACAAGCGTTGGTGAGCGGCCAGGTCAACTTGAACGACGCGGCCTTTGCGCAGCTCGTGCAAGTCGCGACGCAGAACTCGGATTTTCTCCAATCCGTCGCGACGTTCGCGGAAGTCGTGCAGTGCACGGGAGACATGATCAACAAGTTGAGTCACTAGTACTAGTGCAGCGTCTGCGAGATAGCGTCGATAACGGCAACGCTGCGCGAGACGCTCGTCGAGCGAGCGAGGCGCCCGGCGAAACCATCGCTCCGCCGGATTTGCCTTAGCCGCTTCCCCTCAGGGCGCGCCGAAGCTGCCGCAGGGCGTCGTGTTGTTCGGCGCCGGGAAGAAGTACATGACGGCCATGCACATCTCGTTCTTGATCGCCGACACGCCCACGGTGATCGCCGTCGATGTGTCGTTCTGATACGTGCAGCTATAATAAATCTGCTCGTTCGACCCGAACGTCAAATACGGCGGGGTCTCGAACGTGGCCACGTCGGGGTGCTCCCAGTCGGTCGTGTGCACGAGCTCCTGAGTGATCTGCCCGTCGACCATCTTGTCGACGGTGGCCAAGGTCGCGTGCTTGTGCGTGTGCGTACTCGCCACGAAGAACTGCGCCCCGGCGGGCGCCGAGCAGCTCCCGGACACCGTCTGCGTGCCGTTCGGGGGCACGTTGATCGACGTGTTGAAGCTGACGAGCGCGCCCGCTTTCTGGAAGGTCCCTTGAGCGAGCTCCATGTTCAGCGACACGTGCACCGAGAGCGGGCTAGTGTCCTGACCGCGAAGTGACTTGAATAATCTCGAGGCATCCTGCATCGGAAGGTCATGGCGAGACCGAAGGCGGAACTCGAAGTGACGGAC
>DATBBD010000063.1:0-2627 GCA_036271175.1 Polyangiaceae bacterium
CGGGAAATGACGGCGGATCCGGCGGCTCGACGAGTACCGGCGGCGACTCGACGGGCGGCCGCCATTCGGGCGGCAGTAGCGGTAGCGGCGGGACGCATACTGGCGGAACCGGCGGAACGCACACCGGCGGAACCGGCGGGACGCATACGGGCGGAACCGGCGGGACACATACCGGTGGAACCGGCGGAACGGGCGGCGATGCCGGCCCCGACGCGACACCGGATTCAGGGCCCGACGCGACACCGGATTCGGGGCCCGATGCAACGCCCGATTCGGGGCCTGACGCGAACACGCCGGACAGCGGCGACTCGGGGAAACCCGACTCCGGCACGCATCACTGACGCTTCTGGAACGAGGGCTCGGCTACTGAACGGCGTATCCGAGCGACACCGAAAGGCTCGTCGCTCGGGTCGCGTTCCGGCTGATGTCGTCGAGCGGCGGCTCGAAGCGGAACATCGCCCCGCATCGAAAGCCGCTTTCGGGGACGTGGAAGTACCCGTACAGGCCGATGGCCCACAATCGCTCGCTCGTCGCGCGGAGCGGCGGAGCATTGTCGTAAGCGACGTCCCCCTCCCCGGTCAGATCGGTGAGCACCCCGACACCGATGTCAGGCGTCGGCGCGTAACGGCCGCCGGCTTGCACGAACAACCTCGGCGCGAGGTGCCGCGGGAGACCGAGCGACGAGTCCGGGAATCGATACGCCGCTTCGCCCGCGAGGCTCACGAGGAACTTCGGAGAAAGGGTACGCGTGAGACCGACCGCGAGCGACGTCTCCCAAGCGCCGAGCCCTTCGCTCGACGCCGCTGACCCGACCGACCCGCTCGTGCCGGAAAACACGCCGGAACTATCACGACCGAGCGACGCGGTGGGCGCGCGAATCGACGCGACGAGTGACACCGCGGGCCACGGCAAAACGGAGTGCACGTAGGCCATCGGTTCGTCGATGGCGTCCCAACGAACTCGAAAAATGGAATCGCCGACGCCGGTTTGGGCGCTCGCAAAATCCGGCGACGACGCGGACTGATGCCCGAACGCCGTCTCGGCCTCGAGCTCGACGACGGGAATGGGCCGGTAGCCGACCACCCCCGTGACATCGAGCGACCAATAGCGCTCACCGGGCGCGAGCCGCGAGTATCGGCCACTCGGTCCCCAGGCTCCTTCGGTGTTGCGGCCCGTCTCGGTGAGGCTCACGCCGAACCGATCGGCCGAGCTCGTGACCGCTCCCGCCGGGCCACTCGACCCTTGGCAGGGGCAAGCGACGACGCAAGGACTCGCTAGCCCGATCGCGGCCGCGCTCGCGAGCGCCGTGAGTCGACTCACGGAACGTCGACCGAAAAGTCGACTCTATCGTTCGCGCCGTTCACCCCGACGTCGAGCATCACCTGCCACAGGCCGGGCATCGCGAAAATGAAGTTCGAGACGCGATACGCCGCTCCGTCCAGTTGGATGGTCGGAGGCGTGGGCGTCCCGTGTCCCATCGCGGGCATGAGCGCGGTCGCCTGAGTGAGCGTCGCGTCCGCCGGGTCGAAGGTGACGACGAAGGTATTGCGTCCCTCGATGATCGCTCCGTCGACGCTCACGCTCGCCGTCGCGTGACCGGACACGCTGGCGATGCTCGTCGTCTTGCCCGCCGAGACTTGATTGGTCGGAGTCTCCGCTCCGCTACCGCAGCCGGCTACGCCAAGAGCGAGCAACGCCGCGAGCAACGCGCTGGCGCCGAACCGCGCGCCCGCGGAGGTCGAATCGAGCAAGGACATGTCACGTCCGTTAGCAACGTCCGGGGCGCGCGGGGGTGCGACAAACGGACGCGGCATCCGTCGAAAGCCTCGCGACGGCTTCCCCGGCGACGAACCGGGCACCTAACGCCCTGAATCCATTTCAGAAATTCCGCCGCCGGGTCCGGCTTCGGCGCCCGCCTCGCGACCGACATTTTTCGGTGATGCGCCCCCGTCGCCGAGAAGATTGGGAGGGGCAAGATCTCCGAGATCGAACACGTGGGTGTCGCCGGTGCCGAGGTCGTGACTGAGGATTCGATGGTGATTCGTGTCCGCGACGTAGACCGTTTGTCCGAGCCGCGAAATCGCGCGCGGTTCGTCGGTGGCGAGCGCGGGGGGCGGCCAATCGACGGTCGTGACGGTGCGAGTCGCGGGAACCAGGTCCTTGATCTTCGAGTTGTACGTGTCGGCGAGGAGCAAATCGCCGTCGTCGAGCGTCTCGAGCCCCGACACGTGCTGCAACAGCACGTCGTCACCGGTGCCGTCTTGATCGCCGTACGTGAAGAGCCCCTTGCCGACCAGCGTCTTGCACGACCCGTCGGCGACGGTCACCGCGCGCACCGCGGACGACTCGGGATCGGCGACGTACAACGTCGCGCCGTCCGCGCTCGGCGACAGTGCGCTCGGCTGGGCGTACTCGCACGTCGCGGCCGTTCCGTCGACGAGCCCTTCGTCGCCGGTACCGGAGAGCAGACGAAACCGTGCGCCGGCGGGATCGAACAGCGCGAGCTGATGCACGCCAGCGAGCGCGACGGCGATCCCCGAGGCGAGCGGCTCGAGGTCCCACGGCGAATTGAGTCGGCTCGTCGTTGCCGGAAGCCAGCCTTGTGCCGCCGTGAGCGCGACGCCCTC
>DATBBD010000064.1:0-5005 GCA_036271175.1 Polyangiaceae bacterium
GCAGGAAGCTCCAGGTCGGGTCGAACTTGGAATTCTTGAAGGTCGGACGCGGTCTCGAAGTCGAGGACGTCGAGCACGGCGCGCGTCGCGGCGCGAAAATCGATGCCGTGTCGATCGCGATCGACCCTCAGACGCAAGTGCCGCAGCTCGTCGTGGCGCTCCGCTACGAAGGCGAAGAGTCGACTCCCGAGCCCAGCGTCGTCGGCGACTCCGACGAGGAAGCGTCGGCGCTGCCGCACGTGCCGGCGGATCGGCTCGAAGCGGCGAGCGCGCGGGTGCCGAATCCCGACGAGAGCGACGAGGACGACGAAAGCGGCGAGCAATTCCGCGGACGCGTCGACGCCTTCGCGGTATCCGTGGGCACCAAGGTGACGGCGACCGGCGAAACCTTGGGTCGCGTCGGAAAAACCGCCGCGCTCGGGTTCAGCAAATTCTTCCGCGCCGGTCGCGAGCGGATCGGCGAGGCCGCGCAACGGCATACCGCCGAGAAGCGCCGTTCGACCGCCCCAGCGCCCGTCGACGCGCCGATTCAGCGCAAGCTACGCCCGCAAAATGTCGCGAAAACGGAGAGCGACCCCGAGGGTTCGAAGAAAAAGAAAATCGTCGTGGCCGGCGCCGCCGGCGCCGTGGTGATGCTCGTCGCCGCGCTGTTCGTCGTCGGACGTTCGAAGAGCGCGCCGCCTCCGTCGCTCGTGCCTGCGATGGCAGCGACGACCGGTTCCGCTCTCCTGGTTGCGCCCGGGCCGGCAGGGACGCTCGCTTCGAGTGGCATGCCCGCCGTCGGTGCGGCTCAAGCCGGCGCGAACGGCGCGCACGGCGGCGCCGTCGCGCACGTGCCGCTGTTCGGTCCGACGCCGATGGCGACGCTCGAACCCGCGCCCCTCGGACCGCCCCCGGACGAGCTCGCCGCGACCACCGCCGCTCCGAAGCTTCCGGCGGTGGCGAAGTCCGACGAGTTTTCCGAGCCCAGTGGCGGGGACGAGGAATTTTCCGATTCGTCGTCGAGCAAGCGCGACAAGGGCGACAAGGGCGACAAAGCGGACAAGAGCGACGACACGCACCCCGAAGACGTCAAAGCGTTCGTCGAGGGTCGCCTCCACTTGCCGGTCATCTATCGCCTCAAGCTCGACAAGCCGGGCGATGCCCTCGAAGGGACGAAGTCCGCGTCGGGCTTCACCGTCACGATCCCGAAGCGGAAAGTCGTCGAGAGCGGCGCCGCGATCTCGAAACGCGACGACCGCATCGTCGACGTGAAGACCAAGAACTCGCCGGAGGGTGCGCGGATCACGTTCGTGTTCCACGGTGACAAGGTTCCGCCCTACAAGGTGCGGCTCCGCAAGGGCGACGTCGAATTCTTCATCAGCTCGCCCGCGAGCGCGAAGTAGCCGACTTTTCGTATGGGCGCCGTGGCCGTCATTGCGCTGTCGCGCAGCGCATGCATTTCTCGGGTTGCGCGCCGCGGGCCGCCGTGGCGACATGCCGCCCGTGAACGCTGCCGAACGCGCCTATTTTCGTCTGTGCAGTGAGTGTAAGGATCCGATCGCCTTCGAGGCCGACTACTTCCTGTGCAGCGTCTCGACCTGCAATCGGAAGAAGATGCCGCTCCAGTTCTGCTCGCTGTCGTGCTGGGACGGCCACCAGGCCGAGGCGCGCCATCGCGACGCCGGTGCGGAGCCCACGAAAGCGCCGACGCAAGCCGCGTGGGCCAAGGAAGCCCGGGAGCAAGCCGAGAGCGCGTCGCCACCCGACGTGAGAACGTCGACCGAGCTCGCCCGGGTGCCGCTCGCGATGAGCCGCGAGATCCTCATCGTCGTCCAGAAGCTGAAGGACTACGTGCGTGAACGATCGGGCATGAGCACGTCGGAAAAAGGCATCGTCGCACTGTCCGATCACCTTCGCTCCTTGTCGGATCGCGGTATCGAGGCGGCCGCGAAGGACGGCCGAAAAACGGTGATGGACCGCGACGTCCTTCCGCTCGTGAGTCGCGGCATGGAATCGCGCGCGACCGGCACCGTCGACCCCGACGATCGTCCCGACGAAGTCCTCGTCGTCGTCGTGAAGCTCAAACAATACATCCGCACGCGCGCGTCGATGAACACGTCCGACTCGGTCGCCAAGGTGTTTTCGGCGCATCTCCGCCGGCTCGCGCGAAGCGGGATCCGTCGCGCGGCCACCGAAGATCGACGGATGGTCATGGACCGCGATTTCTTGCCACCCGCGTCGTCCTGAGGGAGCTCGATGAGCGCCGGCAACGAGCGCAGCGCCGAGAGCGAGCGCACGCGGCCGCCTTCGAACGTCAGAGCGCGCGTCCAGGCGATCGACTGGGCGGACGTCACGTCGGAGCTCGACGCTCAGGGCGCCACCATCGTCCCGCGGTTGCTCGCACACGACGAGTGCGACGACCTCGTCCGATCGTATTCGCGGGCAGAGCTTTTCCGTAGCCGCGTCGTCATGGCCCAGCACGGCTTCGGTCGGGGCGAATACAAGTACTTCGCGTACCCGCTGCCGCCGCTCGTTGCCGAGCTCCGGACGAACCTCTATCCGGCGCTCGTTCCGCTCGCGAACCGCTGGAACGCGACGTTGGGCATCGACGTCCAATACCCCGACGAGCACACCGCGTTTCTCGAGCGGTGTCAGGTCGCCGGGCAAACCCAACCGACGCCGCTCCTCCTCGAGTACGGCGCCGGCGACTACAACTGTCTCCATCAAGACCTCTACGGCGAGCACGTGTTCCCGCTCCAATGGGCCGTGCTTCTGTCGGAACCGGGGCGCGATTTTACGGGTGGCGAATTCGTGATGACCGAACAGCGGCCGCGCATGCAATCGAGGCCGATGGTCCACTCGCTCTCGAAGGGCGACGCGGTGGTGTTCGCGGTGCATCACCGGCCGGTGCAAGGGACGCGCGGCGCGTATCGCGTGAACCTTCGGCACGGCGTGAGCCGCCTTCGCTCTGGTCATCGCCACACGCTCGGCGTCATCTTTCACGACGCGAAGTGACCCGGGTTTCCCAGACGACTCACGTCTCGGAACCGTCCGTGTCGTCCCGGATCATTCAGAGATTTGAACCGCCAAGAAGCCAAGGCAAAGCAGACTCAGAATTTTAGGGGCGCACTCTACGGCGCTCCGCGTCGCGGACTTCGTCGAAGTGCGGGTCGGAGTCTTCGATCGTGGAGAAGGGCACGGGTCACTCGTCGCGCGCGCCGTCGCTCTCTCGTCGACCGCGGCCTTTTCGCGTCACGCGCGGCAAGAGCGTCGTCGGGCTCGGCGCGAGCCGGCCGCGATCGTCGTCACCGCGGCGGAGCCGCGCGATTCCGGCATAGGCGATCATCGCGGCGTTGTCGGTGCAGCTCGCGAGCGGCGGCACCACGGCGCGGATCTCGCGGCGCGTGCACTCGGCGATGACGCGTTCCCGGAGCTCCCGATTGGCGGCCACGCCGCCGCCGAGTACGACGGTGGAGACGCGTTCTTGCCGCGCGGCGAGGATCGTCTTCGACGTGAGCACGTCGACGACGCGCTTTTGGAACGCCGCGCAGAGGTCTCGCAGGGTCTGATCGTTCCCGGGCGCCCCGTGCTTCTCCACGTAGCGCGCCACGTTGGTCTTGATGCCCGAGAAGCTGAACTCGAGCGAATCGCGGCGCGGCATCGCCGGAGAGACGACGATGCGGTTCGGGTCGCCCTCCGCTGCGAGTCGATCGATCACCGGGCCCCCTGGATAACCGAGGCCGAGCACCTTCGCGACCTTGTCGAACGCTTCGCCGGCCGCGTCGTCGCGCGTCGCACCGATCTCGCGGATCGCGTCCGCCGTCGGCGCGTCGACGCGGTAGAGCGCGGTGTGACCGCCCGACGCGACGAGCGCGACGAACGGCGGCTTCGGCGGATCCACCGGCGGACCGCCGTCGCGGCCGAGATACCCCGCGACGATGTGACCAACCAGGTGGTCGACACCGACGACCGGCTTGTCCGCGGCCCAACCGAGCCCTTCGGCGAGTTCGACGCCGACCAGGAGCGCCCCGACGAGCCCCGGACGACACGTGACGGCGATGCCGTCGATGTCGGCGAGCGCGACGTTCGCGCGTTTTAGGGCGGCCAAAATGACCGGGCGTGCGTTGCGGAGGTGATCGCGCGAGGCGAGCTCCGGCACGACGCCGCCGAACGGCGCGTGCGTCGCGACCTGGCTGTGAATGACGTCCGAGAGGACCATCCCGTCGTCGCGAACGACGGCCGCGGCGGTCTCGTCGCACGACGTCTCGATGCCGAGCACCAGCATGGCGTCAGAACCCGTGCGCGGTGCGCTCGAGCGGGAACAGCGCGAAAGCGTCGGCGGCTTTGGGCTGCGTCGGATCGGTCCCCGGCGGTTTCAACAGGCGAACTTCGACGCGGTCGTTTCGGTACAGCGACACGACCGAGAGCATCGGTCCGCGACAACTCGAGTGGACCCACGCGATGATGTTGTCGACCTGGCCGTCCTCGAACGTCATGTTCGAGATCGCGTCGCTCACGATCGCCGGCGTCACGGTGAGCGCGGCGTGCTGGAAGGTCGGCGTCGGCGCGCACGGGCCGTCGACCCCGTCATCGGTGGTGATCGAGCCGGGGACGGTCGTCAGCTTGTCGGTATTCAGCTCGAGACACATGCGGATCGAACGCTGAATGCCGCCGTCCGCTTCCGTCGTGCGGATGAACTCGGCGTCCACGATGGCGCCGCAGTACGCGCTCCCGTTCGTCGTGTCGAACTTGTTCAAGGTCTGACACCCGGGCAGGAGGGCCAGCACGAAAAGACGAAGCGGCCAGGTCACCGTCAATGCGGCGACCCCTGTAGCATCTCTTTCGCCAGCTCGCGAAGTCGGGGTTCCGGGTCGCTCGTTTCCGCGCGCGAGAGCGCCTCACGGACCGCGGCCGGATCGAAGGAGCCGAGCGATCGGATGGCCGCCTCGCGAACGAATGCGATCGGGTCGCCCTGGACGATCGCCGCGAGCACCGGAGCGACGGTCCTTTCGGCCGCGCCTTT